>JBJERG010000079.1:0-7893 GCA_051882155.1 Ruminococcus sp. | reverse complement strand
ATGGAGGAGTACAGAGATTAATGGCAAGTTTTAATATAAGCCGTACAGAAGAAGATCTTTTCAGAGAACTGACAGCCGTTCTCCGTGAGCTTAAAGACCCCAGAATAGACCCTCTTCTAACAATAGTCCGTGTGGAGCTGTCGAGAGATCTTTCAAACTGCAAGATATATGTGTCAAGTCTTAGCGGACAGGAAAAGGCAGAGCAGTCCGCTAAGGGACTCCGAAGTGCGGAAGGGTATATAAAGCGTGAGGTTTTCAGAAAGCTTAAAATGCGCAAGGTTCCTGCCCTCCACTTCATTGCAGATGATTCCATTGCCCACAGTGCAAGGATAAACGAGATGCTCCACCATGTTCAGCCTTCCGTAGAGGAAGAGCCAAAGGAGGAAGAACAGGAATGAGCAATATTACAGTAAAGCAAGCCGCAAAGCGTCTGCTGGAATCTGAAAACGCATATATACTCATTCACAGAAGTCCTGACGGTGACTGTATCGGTTCAGGCTATACCCTTGCCATGGCTCTCAGAAGCCTTGGCAAAAGGGCAAGGGTCTTCTGCAGCGACCCTATTCCGGAGAGATATCACTTTATGCTTCCGGAAGCTCAGACCCTGGAATATTTCGAGCCGGATATTATCATTTCATCTGATGTGGCAGATGAAAAGCTGCTGGGTGACAGCCTTTTCCGGCAGTATGCAGGAAAGGTTGACCTGTGCATAGATCACCACATCTCAAATTCTGGCTATGCAAAGGAGCTTTGCCTTGACGGCAAGGCTGCTGCTGCCTGCCAGGTGGTATATGAGATTCTGCAGGAAATGAATGTTGCCGTTACAAAGGAAATGGCAGTCTGCCTTTACACCGGAATTGCAACGGATACAGGCTGCTTTATGTATGACAACACAGGGGCACGTACACTGCGCATAGTTGCAGATCTTATGGAACAGCATCCGGAGGTGCCTTACGCCACAATAAACAGAAATATGTTCACAGTGAAAAGCATGGGCAGAATGCAGCTTGACAAGATCCTTACAGAACAGCTGGAAAGCTATCTTGACGGCAAATGTATGCTTGTGTGCATCACAAAGGAGCTTATGGACAAGTACGGCATTGAGGAATCGGAGCTTGAGGGCGTATCGGGATTTCCTTTGCAGGTTGAGGGCGCACAGGTGAGCATCGTGCTGAAGGAACGTGAAAAGGGCATTTTCAGAGTTTCAATGCGTTCTGCTGACTGGGTGAATGTTTCTGCTATCTGCCAGAACTTCGGCGGCGGAGGTCATGTTAAAGCGGCAGGCTGCTGCATTGAAGGCACTGCGGAAGAGGTTAAAAAACAACTTGTTGAAGCTGTTATGAAAGGAATGCAGAAATCGTGAACGGCATCCTCTGCATGAATAAGCCAAAGGAGTTTACGTCCTTTGATGTTATTGGAAAGCTCAGAGGCATTCTTCATATGAAAAGGCTGGGGCATACGGGAACCCTTGACCCTATGGCAACAGGCGTTCTGCCTGTACTCGCCGGAACTGCGGCAAAAGCCTGCGACATAATGCCCTGTCAGGACAAAACCTACAGAGCAAGGGTGCGTTTCGGAATGAGTTCCGATACCCTTGATATATGGGGCAGTGAATTTACCGAATATCCCGGAATGCACATTACAGAGGATATGCTGAAAGCTGTGATTCCGCAGTTTACAGGAGAAATAGAGCAGCTGCCGCCTATGTATTCCGCAGTATCCGTGGGCGGAAAACGCCTTTATGAGCTTGCAAGAAAGGGCATTGAGGTCGAGCGTCCTACCCGGAAGGTGCAGATTTACTGCATTGACCTTGAAGGCTTCTGTGAAGAAAAGCAGGAGGCGGTCATTTCAGTGAAATGCGGAAAAGGCACATATATAAGAACCCTGCTTGACGATATGGGAAAGGCTCTTGGCGGCGGCGCTGTTATGACTGAGCTTTGCAGAACAATGGCATCGGGATTTCTGCTTTCCGAATGCCATACCTTTGAGGAGGTACAGGCAGCCGCAGAGGCAGGCGAAGCGGAAAAGCTCCTTATCCCTGCGGAAAGGCTCTTTGAAGCATATCCGAAGCTTCGTCTTAATGATGTGCAGTCCAGAATGTACCGAAACGGCGTAAAGCTTGACCTTATGCGGATACATAATATAAAGGACGGCACGGAGGATTACAGGGTTTACGGCAGTGACGGCGTGTTCATCGGAACGGCAAAGGCTGACTTTGAAAAAAGCGAGCTTTGCATAGGAAAGAATTTTGAGGAAAGGTAAGAACCCTTGTTATGATAAATGTTACAAAGCCGCTTTCACAGGAAAGTGCTGCGGCACTGGGACTTTTTGACGGCGTTCATCTGGGGCATCAGAAGGTGATCTCAGCGGCAGTCAGAAGCAAGGCAGAGGGTCTTCTGCCCTGTGCCTTTACCTTCAATACGGAAACCTTTCCGAAAAAGCACGGCAAACCCTTTGAGTTTCTCTGCACGGAGGAACACAAGAAAGACATTCTCCGGGAAATGGGCATTGAAAGGGTTTACACAGGCAGTTTTGCAGACATAGGAAAAATGGACGGTGAGAGCTTCTGCCGGGATATTCTGAAAGGCATTCTCAATGCGAAAAAGGTATTCTGCGGAAGGGATTTCCGTTTCGGAAAGGGTGCTGCATGGGGTTTTCCCGAGCTTTCGGAGTTCGGAAGACAGATGGGCTTTGAAGCTGTGGCGGTGGAAGCGGTAAATCTTGAAGGCAGCCGTGTATCATCAACCCGGATAAGAGAATTTCTCAGCACCGGAAAACCGGAAAGGGCGGCAGAGCTTCTGGGCAGACCCTACGAAATATGCGGAGAAGTCATTCACGGACAGGCTCTCGGAAGGACAATAAGCTTTCCCACAATAAACCAGTGCTTCCGTAAGGGTCAGCTTGTTCCTGCCAAAGGCGTATATCTCAGCCGTATAACCACAGGTTCCGGCAACTTCTTCGGCGTTACAAATATAGGCGTAAAGCCTACCGTTTCAGAGGAGAATATTCCTCTTGCGGAAACTAATCTCTTTGATTTTGAGGGCGATCTGTACGGAGAATACTGCGTGACAGAACTTCTCCGGTATCTGCGTCCCGAAAAAAAATTTGATAATATAACCGCACTTCAGAGGGCAATCCGTGAGGATTCTGAAAATGCCCGCAGACTTGCGGAAACTATACAGGAAAGGAAGAAATTCCATGGAAAATAGAATCAGAACACGATTTGCACCAAGTCCTACGGGATATATGCACATCGGCAATCTGAGAACTGCGCTTTATGCGTATCTTATCGCTAAAAAGAACGGCGGCGACTTCATTCTCCGTATTGAGGACACCGACCAGGAGCGTTATGTAGAGGGTGCGGTTGAGGTTATTTACAACACACTGCGTATTGCAGGTCTTAACTGGGACGAGGGTCCGGATATCGGCGGCCCTGTTGGTCCCTATGTACAGTCTGAAAGAATGGGAATGTTCAAGGCATATGCAGAACAGCTGGTTGAAAAGGGCGAAGCTTACTACTGCTTCTGTGACAAGGAAAGACTTGACAGCGTCCGCAAGGCTCAGGAAGAGGCTCATCTTGACCCCATGTATGACCGCCACTGCCGTGACCTTTCAAAGGAAGAGGTACAGGCAAAGCTGGATGCAGGTCTGCCCTACGTTATCCGCCAGAAAATGCCCCTTACAGGCACAACCACATTCCATGATGAGATATACGGTGACATTTCAGTTGAAAACAGCACCCTTGACGACCAGATCCTCATTAAGACAGACGGAATGCCTACATACAACTTTGCAAACGTTGTGGACGATCATCTCATGGGCATTACCCATGTTGTAAGAGGAAACGAGTACCTTTCATCTGCTCCGAAGTACAATCTGCTGTACAAGGCATTCGGCTGGGATGTGCCGGTATATATCCACTGCGCACCTGTGATGAAGGATCAGTCCCACAAGCTTTCAAAGAGAAACGGCGACGCATCATTCCAGGATCTCATGGCAAAAGGTTATCTTCCCGAGGCTGTTATCAATTACATCTGCCTTTTAGGCTGGGCGCCTACAGGCGAACAGGAGATCTACTCCATTGATGAACTGTGTGAAGTTTTCGACATAAAGGGCATAAGCAAATCACCTGCAATTTTTGACGATATGAAGCTTCGTGCCATAAATGCAAAATACGTTGCTGCCCTTACAGAGGAACAGTATGCGGAAATTGCAGTGCCGTATATAAAGAAGGCTGTAAAGCGTGAAATTGCAGATATGGCTCTGCTTTGCCATGTTCTGAAGCCCAGAACTGAAATATTCACCGATATTGCAGAGCAGATCGACTTTATTGATGAGCTGCCGGATTATGACACCGAAATGTACCGCCACAAAAAGATGAAGACAACTCCCGAAACTTCTCTTGAAGCTCTTACAAAGCTCCTGCCTGTACTGGAATCTCTGGAGGACTGGACAGCTGAGAAGATCCATGAGGCTGTATTCGGACTTATTGCAGAGCTTGAGGTAAAGAACGGCTTTATGCTGTGGCCTCTCCGTACAGCCGTTTCAGGCAAGCAGTGCACCCCGGGCGGCGGTACGGATCTCTGCGCTATTCTGGGCAAGGAGGAAACCCTCCGCAGAATACGCATCGGCATTGAAAGGCTGTCCTGAGCTTTCAGTGCATCATCACAGTATCATCACAATGCAGATGTATAATTGCAGTGCATTTGTGCATTCAAGGCAACACCGCACAAAGCACGCCTGACGGCGTATCTTACGCACAGTCTTTGTGCGGTCCTGCCTAAAAATAAAGGAGGCATTTGTCAATGATTGAGGTAAAAAACCTTACAAAATACTACGGCGGGCATCTGGCTGTGGACAATATCAGCTTCACCATTGAAGACGGCGAAATACTCGGCTTCTTAGGTCCAAACGGCGCAGGTAAATCCACCACTATGAATATGCTCACCGGTTACATCAGCTCTTCTTCAGGTCAGGCGCTTATCAACGGCACTGACATTCTGGAAAATCCCATTAAAGCCAAGTCCAATATAGGCTATCTCCCGGAGCTTCCTCCGCTTTATCAGGACATGACAGTTATGGGCTACCTTAACTTTGTCTATGACCTTAAAAAATGCAAACTCCCAAGAAAGGCTCATCTCACAGAGATATGCAATCTCTGCAAAATAACAGACGTTTCAAACAGAATTATCCGCCGCCTTTCAAAGGGCTACCGCCAGAGAGTAGGCATTGCCCAGGCACTTATCGGAAATCCGCCCATACTCATTCTGGACGAGCCTACGGTTGGTCTTGACCCGAAGCAGATAATCGAGATAAGAAACCTTGTAAAGAAACTGGGAAAACGTCACACTCTGATTCTCTCATCACATATCCTGTCTGAGATTCAGGCTGTCTGCGACCGTGTTATCATTATCAACAAGGGCAAAATCGCCGCTGACGATACCCTTGAAAACCTTACAAAGAGCGTATCAAATATCAACAGAATGACAATACGCCTTGACGGCGCCCGTGAAGAGGTGCTGGGCGCAATAAGAAATATACACGGCGTTACAAGCGTTCGTGCGGATATGGAGCGTGAAGGCGGCATCTTCGATTACGAAATAGTAATGGAAGAGGGTGCGGATATCAGAGTTATGCTCAATGAAATGTGCCGTGAACACGGCTGGTCAATTTACAGAATGGCAAACGACGAAATGACCCTTGAAGATATCTTCATGAGAATAACAATGAGCGACGAAGTCACAGACAAGAAGAAAAACACTCCGGTTATAAAATTCGTAACACCGGAAGAACAGAAGGCAGCTGCGGATACTGCAAAGGAAACTGAAGAACCGGCACAGGAGAAAACTTCCGAAGACGCCGCATCAGAAACCCCGGAAACAGAAGGAGGAGAAGAATAATGGGTGCGATTTTCAGACGTGAAATGGGAGCATTCTTTACCTCTCCCATTGCTTATGTTTATCTGACTATTTTCTATTTGTTTGCAGGTGTATGCTTCTTTATCAGTACACTGTCCCGTGGTGTTTCGGATATGTCCGAATTTTTCTCCATGCTCTTCTGGGCATGTTTTCTGCTGATTCCCGTGCTTACAATGCGCAGCTTCAGCGAGGAAAAAATGAAGAAAACTGAACAGGGTCTTCTGACTGCCCCTGTTTCCCTGGGCGGAATCGTTCTGGGAAAATATTTTGCGGCTCTTGCTATGTATTCAATCGGCGTTGCCATCATCTTTGTTTATGCCCTTATACTCAGCTTTTTCGGCACAGTGGCATGGGGCATCGTTCTGGCAAACTTCATTGCACTGCTCCTTCTGGGCGCTGCGTTTATTTCTGTGGGCATACTTATTTCATCCCTTACAGAAAATCAGTTCATCGCCTATATAATCGGACTGCTGCTTATTTTCGTAATGTGCATAGTTCAGTCCCTGGCAGGCTTTGTGGAAAATGCAAGCGTACCTGAGCTGTTTCAGCCTGTAGTTGACGTTATTGCAGACGGTATGAATGCCCTTTCATTCTACAATAAGTTTTATGATTTTACGTGCGGACTCTTCGATCTGTCCAGCGTGCTGTTCTATGTTAGCACGGCTGCTATATTTAACTTCCTGACAGTTCGTGTCCTTGAAACACGCCGCTGGAGATAAGGAGGTTTTGCGATATGAAAGAAAATATGCAGGAAATTTTAGAAAATGACAACATGACCGACAAGCAGCGCAAAAAGCTCAAAATGCGTAAAAAGCTGAAATACGGCTCTATGGCAACAGCTGTTACCGCAGTGGTGATCGTTGTGGTGATTCTTGTGAACGTTCTTGTGGGTATGCTCACAAACTTCCGCCTTGACCTTACCTCTGACAATATCTATGAAGTATCCCAGGAAACCATTGACTATGTAAAAAATCTCGACAAGGACGTTGAAATTGCCATTTCTGTTGAAAAGGATACCATTAAGACCCTTCTCGGCACATCGGAAATGATGGTCAGCGAAACCCTTTCCAAGTATGAGGATTATTCAGACCATATCTCTGTAACCTACTTTGATACCACAAAGGATCCGGATATTCTCAACAAATATCAGGAAATGTACGGCGGCAATATCACCTCCGGCGCTGTTATCGTATCCTGCGGCGAACGTGTAAAGGTTTTCGGCGTTCTTGATATGTTCGATATCGACACCAACAAGTATTATTCATATATGTACGGTCAGTGCGCATTCCCCGATATTATCACAGGCTACAAGGGCGAACAGCTCCTTACCAATGCCATTATGAATGTTACTGACGCAAATGTTAAGCACGTTGGTCTTATCGAAAAGGCAAACAGCGACTATATCTTCAGCGCCACCCAGGGTAATGGCTATGCTGTGGACAGCCTGGCTGCTCTTCTCGACGACAACGGCTATGACGTGACAAGAGATCTTGACATAGCTTCCTCAGAACTCAGCACAGAGGATTATGATATTCTGGTACTGCCTGCCCCTGTAAATGATATCAGCGTTGACGCTGCAAAGCGCCTGTCGGATTTCATGTATAACGACGGAAAGTACGGCAAGCATATGCTGTATATTGCAGACTATACACAGGGCGATACACCCAACCTTGACGCATTCCTGAAGGACTGGAACATTACCATTTCAAAGAGCATTGTAAACGATGCAGAGGATAAGAGCCAGGTTGTGAATACCTATGACGCATACTACGGCACCGGACGGTCAATTATTGCTCCAAGCGTAAATATTGCATCACAGGATTACAGCGGCGGTCTTGAAAATTCCTCACTGCCTGTAGTTGCTCCCTTCGGCAGACCTATCATTGAAGAGAAGCTCAACAACGGCAAGGTGGTTGAACCGCTGTGGCAGACCTCAGAAAGCTCCACGGAACTGGTGCTTAAAAGCACTGATGTT
>JBJERG010000078.1:0-1764 GCA_051882155.1 Ruminococcus sp. | reverse complement strand
GATACAAAAACTGATTTTGTCATATTTACGCTTCCTCAGTAAGGAAAGTATTTTCCCTTGAAATGCCCAGTTCACCCAGAACCTGCTCTTCCTTTTCTCTCATAATTCTTTCTTCGAGAGGGCTTACCTCATGGTCGTAGCCAAGAAGATGAAGCATGGAATGTACTGTCAGAAATCCTATCTCTCTTTCCAGAGAATGACCGTATATTTCAGCCTGACGCATTGCTGTTTCAAGTGAAATAACAATATCGCCTAAAAGTGCGCAGCCTGTTTCCTTATTTACGTCATATTTTCCGTTTGAACCGAGAGGAAATGACAGAACATCTGTTACTCTGTCCTTCTGACGATAAACCTTATTAAGGCGGCGGATCTCATTGTTGCTTACAAATGATACGCTGACCTCTGCGTCCTGTGCAAAGCCTTCCATTGTAAGCACCGCCTGACAACAGCGGCGAATGAGAAGTCTGATTCCTACCGGAACTTTGATCTCTTTCTGATTATTTTTAACTGATACCTTTACTTTTGTTACCTGCATCGCTTTCTCCTTTTCCATGATAGTACTTTTCGTATGCTCTGATGATGTCCTGCACAAGCTTATGTCTGACAACATCTTTATTTGTGAATTCCTGTATAAATATATCATCTACACGCCGAAGCACCTTCATCGCCTCCAAAAGACCGCATTTGCGCTTGTCCGGAAGGTCAATCTGTGTAACATCGCCGGTTATAACCATTTTGCTCTGATCACCAAGTCTTGTGAGGAACATTTTCAGCTGCTCCGAAGTGGTGTTCTGTGCTTCATCAAGAATGATGAACGCATTCTCAAGAGTACGTCCTCTCATATATGCAAGAGGCGCTACCTCAATGTTTCCACGTTCCATATGTCTCTGGAATGTTTCAGCTCCAAGCATTTCAAACAATGCGTCATATAATGGTCTGAGGTATGGATCCACCTTATTCTGAAGATCTCCCGGCAGAAATCCAAGCTTTTCTCCCGCCTCAACAGCAGGCCTTGTAAGAATGATCCTGCTCACTTCATGACGCTTGAACGCCTTCACAGCCATTGCAACTGCAAGATATGTCTTTCCGGTACCGGCAGGCCCTATTCCGAATACGATTGTATTCTTCTTTATAGCATCAACATATTTTTTCTGCCCTACGGTCCTGGCTCTGACGACTTTTCCCGAAGCTGTAAGGCAGACGCCATCCTCTGTAAGAGCTTCTATTTCATTCGCCTCTCCATCATCAACCATAGCAGAAACATATCTTACAGTCTGCACATTGACTGGCTGTCCTGTTTCTGACATATGAAGCATTCCATGTATGGCACTTGCTGCACGGGCTGCTGCATTTTCATCGCCCACTATCTTAACTTCTTCTCCGCGGCACACAACAGAAACATTATACTGCTTTTCAAGAGTTTTTATATTCTCATCAAAGCTTCCGCATATTTCCTGCATTTGTGCGCTGTCACGCACTGTGATTCGTTTTTCAGTCATATAAACCCTTGACCCTTTCTCTCACATAGTTCGCTGAGTTAATTGTAACACATTTTCTCCTTATTTTCAAGGGATTTAGCAAACTTTGCTTAAATATTATGCAATTTATTTACATATGACTCATTTTTTGATACTGAATTTGACAACTGCAAGAATTTATTAATTTAAAATATATTTTTGACCATTATTACATTTGTATTCATTTCATTCAAAATGTCATGAATATATTGCCTAAAGTATATTTCATACTCTTTTTCCTATAATA
>JBJERG010000077.1:0-1768 GCA_051882155.1 Ruminococcus sp. | reverse complement strand
ATCCTGCAAATTCATCATTTTGTTCATACATACTGCTCCTTTCGCTTTGGTCCTTCTGGAGCTGCAATCTTAAATACATCAGCCGCAGCGCTATATTTCTTCCTACAAAAAGACCTATTCTATATTATATCACAAAATTTTGCTCTTGGCTATAACTTTGAGACATTTTTCTTGAATTTTTTTCAAGTTATCATATTTATCCAAAATCAACCACTCTATCTGTTTATTTTTCCTAAACCAAGTGAGCTGACGCTTGGCATAACGGCGTGTCTGAAGCTTAATTTTCTCAATACATTCAGAAAGTTCTGCCGTACCTTCAAAATATGGAATGAGTTCTTTATACCCTATTGCATTAGATGCAGTTTTCATTCCGCCCTTATTCCAGACTTCAGCAGCTTCATCAATCAGACCCGCCTCTATCATTTTATCTACTCTAAGATTAATGCGTTCATAAAGATCATCACGGCATCTGTAATCAAGTCCGATAATAAGTGAATTATAGGGCGATTCATTCATTCTGCTTCGTTCCTTGTGGACGCTGAACTTCTCACCTGTTTCCAGACAGACTTCCAGTGCCCGTACTACTCTTACAATATTATTCGGGTGAATACTTTCTGCCGCCGCCGGATCGATCTCTTTAAGCCTTGCATGAAGAGCGTCAGCTCCATTTTTTTCTGCAAAACTATTCAGTTCCCTGCGAAGCTCCGGATTTGAGCGTGATTCTGAAAAAGAGATATTTTCAAGAAGTGATGATACATAAAGTCCAGTACCGCCCACTATTATAGGCTGCCTGCCTCTGCTGTGGATATCTGATATTGCATTACCTGCAAGTTTAACATAATCCGCCACACTGAATGCTGTATTCATTTCAAGAAAACCGATAAGGTGATGTGGTATTCCCCGCATTTCTTCATGTGTGGGCTTAGCTGTTGCAATTGACATACCCTTGTAGATCTGCATTGAATCAGCAGATACTACCTCTCCGTTAAATATTTCCGCAAGAGAAACACCAAGTGCAGTTTTCCCTGACGCTGTAGGTCCTACCACCGCAAGTATAGGAATTTTAGCATTATCTGTCATTTTACGTCCTCCCGAACTGCTTTTCAAGCTCATGCTTTGTTATAACGAACATTACAGGCCTTCCGTGAGGACAGTGACGTATATTCTCATTATTATAAACCTCATTTACAAGGCTTTGCAGTTCTGTAATGTCATTGCGGTCGTTTGCTTTTATTGCGGCTTTGCAGGCAATGGAATGAAGCGTATCATCAAGATATGAAGGCTCAGGATTCATCTTTCCAATAACAAGGTTGCGTGCAATCTCGGTAATCAGTTCATCAACCACAAGATTCTGTGCAAAGGTAGGTATACCAGTTACGAGGACACTTGTTGAATCGACAAACTCGAATGAAAAGCCCATGCCGGATAATAATTCAACATTGTTCTGAATTGCATCTGTTTCCTCAGAGCCAAGAAGAACTCTGACCGGAGTCATAAGCATCTGTCTTGAATGCCTTGCACTTCCGGATTTAAGTCTTTCAAAAATAACTCTTTCATGGGCAGCGTGCTTATCAAAAATAAGCAGCTTTTCTCCCGATTCTGCTAATATATAATTTTTAAATATCTCACCTATTACATTTATTTCATTGTTCTCAGTTTCTTCCTTGTCCTGCTCTTTTATGGAAGATTTATTTTGCATTTCCTCAGTCTTATCATCTTCCTGCAAAACCTCGGGTTCACACTGAATTTCTTTGTTTTCGGAATGATT
>JBJERG010000076.1:0-1776 GCA_051882155.1 Ruminococcus sp. | reverse complement strand
CTGCATTGTGGGCGAATCCTGTTACAACAGTCTTTCCGCCGTTCATGCCCGTCATTTCCTTGTCTTCGTCGTAACCGCCGCATTCCAGTGCCTTTTCAATTACCGGCGTGAAATCCTTGTCATCACCTATATGAACAAGCTCCGGATAGGATACTACTGATGTTGTAAAAACTCTGTCACAGTAGCTCTGACGGACAGGCATGATACAGTTGGTTGTGAAGAGGATCGGTGCAGGTATGTTGTGAAATTCAGACTGCTGATTCTGCCAGCCTGTACCGAAATTGCCTTTCAGATGAGGATATTTTTTAAGTTCAGGATAACCATGGGCAGGGAGCATTTCACTGTGGGTATAAATGTTTATGCCCTTGCCTTCGGTCTGTTCAAGAAGCAGCTTCATATCATGGAGATCATGACCGCTTACTACTATAAACGGACCCTTCTCAATGGTGAGAGGTACCTCTGTGGGAACCGGTGCGCCGTATGCTTCTGTATTTGCTTCATCAAGCATTGCCATACATCTGAGATTCACCTTGCCTGTTTTAAGTACAAGCTTCAGAAGTTTCTCAGAGGATTCCTCTTCACTGACGCAGCGGAGCGCACTGTAAAAAAAGTCAGTTACTTCGCTGTCGGTTTTTCCCAGAACATACGCATGATAAGCATATGCCGCCATGCCTTTGACGCCGAAGAGGATAAGAGATTTAAGAGAACGTATATCCTCATCTGCATTCCAGATTTTTTTCATATCAAAGGATTCAGCGGAGCCGCTTTCTTTCTGTATGTCGCTTATGAGTTCCTTTATTGTCGTATCATTGAAGCTGACGTTTGTTACTGTTGTGAAAAGTCCCTTCATCATGAGAATGTCTGTATCCGGCGACCTTTTTCCGCTCTTTGCAAGCTCTATGAGGGCGCCTGCAAGTTCGTCCTGATAATTTGCGGTATCAGACTTCTTACCGCAGACGCCCACCTTGCCGTCACAGCCTGTATTGTGCGCAGTCTGCTGACACTGAAAGCAAAACATTTCCTTCATTTTTTACCTCCCGTAATAATTCGTATACTGTTATATTGTCCGGTATCATATATTTTTATACTCTGAATTAAATTTATTGTCAAAAAGCAGATGATGTGTTGACATTTCGTATAAAATATGTTATAATATATACAAATATTTATAGCACTATTGGTATATATGTCAGAGCGCAGGAGGAATGTTTATGAACCATGACTGGGAATTTATGGAGATGATTCTGCGTGAATTGCCTTCAAATATTTTCTTCAAGGATACAGAATGCCGGTATCTTTTTGCAACTCATTACTGGCGTCATATAAAGCATGATGAGGAAGAGGAATGGTCAATAAAGGGAAAGACTGATCTTGAAATCAGAAAAGACAAGGAAAATGCACAGCTTGCCTATGAACAGGATAAAAAGATACTGGCAACAGGGAAGGGCTGCCAGTATACAATAGAAATAAATCTTGAGGGAAAAACAGAATATCTTGAAATAATCAAGAACCCTGTGAGAAATAAAGAGGGCAAAATAATAGGAATAGTTGGACTGATAAACGACGTGACCGACAGAATGAAGCTTCAGAAACAGCTTGAAGTATATGCACAGACCGATATAATGACAGGTCTTTACAACAGAAGATATCTGGAATACTGGCGGAAAAGCGTTTTAAGTCCTGATATGTTTCCGCTGAGCATTATCTCTGCTGACTGCGACGGCTTGAAGTATATGAATGATGTATACGGACACGCTGTAGGTGATGAGCTTAAGA
>JBJERG010000075.1:0-8038 GCA_051882155.1 Ruminococcus sp. | reverse complement strand
CACGGATGTTCTTTGCTGTTTCGGGATCAATGGAGCATTCCCACTGTTTTTCCCAGTCAAATGTTCTTCTTGCCTCTGCCATTTTATCGTCAATATCCCTTGCATGGGGTATTTTTTTGGCAATGTCTGCCGCATGAGCCGCAATTCTGGAAGCAATAATGCCCTGTTTAACGTCTTCAACATTTGGCAGCGCAAGATGCTCTGCGGGTGTAACGTAGCAGAGAAATGCAGCTCCTGACATTGCGGCAACAGCACCGCCGATAGCAGATGTTATATGGTCATATCCCGGTGCAATATCCGTTACCAGAGGACCAAGCACATAAAAAGGCGCACCCATACATACCGTCTGCTGTATTTTCATATTTGCTTCTATCTGGTCAAGAGGCATATGTCCGGGACCTTCCACCATTACCTGAACGTCCTTTGCCCATGCACGTTTTGTAAGTTCCCCAAGGCGCACAAGCTCCTCTATCTGGCAGACATCGCTTGCATCAGCAAGACAGCCGGGACGGCAGGCATCTCCGAGGGATACTGTCACATCATATTCACGGCAGATATCCAGTATCTCATCGTAATATTCATAGAAAGGATTTTCCTCTCCGGTCATGGACATCCAGGCAAAAATCAAAGATCCGCCTCGTGATACAATATTCATTTTGCGTTTATGCTTCTTTATCTGCTCAATAGTCTTCCTTGTGATTCCGCAGTGAAGGGTCACAAAATCCACGCCGTCCTCTGCATGAAGTCTTACTACATCAATGAAGTCCTTTGCAGTAAGAGTGGCAAGATCACGCTGATAGTGTATAACACTATCATAAACCGGAACTGTGCCTATCATAGCAGGACATTCTGAGGTAAGTTTTCTTCTGAATGGCTGAGTATTTCCATGGGAAGAAAGATCCATTATTGCTTCTGCGCCCATATCCACCGCAGCCATGACCTTTTTCATTTCGATGTCATAGTCCTTGCAGTCTTTTGAAACACCTAAGTTTACGTTTATTTTAGTGCGGAGCATAGAGCCTACACCGTTGGGCTCAAGACATTTATGGAGTTTATTTGCGCATATTGCCACCTGACCTTTTGCAACAAGGTCACGTATTTCTTCGGGCGTTCTGTATTCCTTTGCAGCAACCTTCTCCATTTCAGGAGTGATTATGCCCTGTCTTGCCGCATTCATTTGTGTTGTATAGTTTCTCATGTTATATTTCCTTTCGTTATTCTGCAAAATATCCCTTCAGGTCAAAGCAGTGATTCAGAGGACCTTTGCCATGTCCCAGATCCAGTCCGTATTCAAGGGCACGGGTCACATATTCCTTTCCACGTCTTATGCTGTCTTTAAGGGAATATTCCTTTGCAAGATTTGCCGCTATCGCACTTGAAAGCGTACAGCCTGTACCGTGATTGTTTTCATTGGGAATGCGTCTGCCCTCAAACCATGTAATTGTGCCGCTTTCTGATTCATAGAGAACATCTGCGCATTCATCAAGGCTGTGTCCGCCTTTTAAAAGTACATTTGTACTGTATTCCTTTCCGAGAAAAGAAGCTGCCTTTTCCATAGCTGTTCTGTCACCTATAGAATATCCGGAGAGAAATTCTGCTTCGGGAATATTCGGTGTGATAAGGCGTGATTTCGGGAAAAGCTGCTTTTTTATTGCATTGGCAGCGTCTTCTTTGATAAGACGGCAGCCGCTTGTAGATATCATTACAGGATCACAGACAATATTTTCCGGCTTATAAAATGACAGCCTTTCGCCAATAGCTTCTATCAGCTCTGTTGATGAAGTCATGCCGATTTTAACGGCATCCGGAAAAATGTCTTCGAAAACGCAGTCAAGCTGCATTTTCATAAACTCCGGAGAAACCTCCTGCACTGAAACCACACCCATTGTATTCTGTGCAGTAAGTGCAGTAACAGCAGTCATGGCATATACTCCGTTCATGGTGACTGTTTTAATATCCGCCTGAATACCTGCGCCTCCTGAAGAATCACTGCCTGCGATCGAGAGGACTGTTTTCATTGTGATTCTCCTTTCAGTCGGAGAAAAGCCTCCTTCAGCTCTCTTGCGGCTGTTTCCGGGTTCTTTGCCTTCATTATGGCGGAAACTGCACATATTCCGTCTATGCCTGTGCCTTTAAGCACATGGATATTGTCTTTGTTAAGTCCGCCTATGGCATTGACCTTTATCGGAACAGCATTTACAATAGATGAAAGGGTATCCACAGATGTGATAACTGTTTTAACCTTGGTGGTAGTCGGGTAAATAGCTCCCACGCCAAGGTAATCCGCTCCCTGATTATATGCTTCAAGAGCCTGGGGAACAGTTTTTGTTGTTGCGCCTATTATCTTGCTGCTGCCCAGAATTTTTCTTGCGATGTTCACAGGCATATCAGACTGCCCCAGATGAACACCTTCTGCATCAGCCGCCAGTGCAACATCCGTGCGGTCGTCAATTATAAGCGGAATTCCGTATTTTTTTGTTATGGAGTGAACCTTTTCCGCAAGGGAGATGTATTCTCTTGTGGTTTTATCCTTTTCACGAAGCTGGAGAAGAGTAACGCCGCCTTTGCAGGCTGATTCCACACGCTTTAAAAATTCTTCTTCCTCAAAGCCTGTACTGTCTGTTATGAAGTACATTGCGGTGTCAAGTCCGGTCATTCTTTACCTCCTGTATTACACATATATATAGTCATTCAGAACAGGCTGAAGTCCTTCTTCAGATATATCTTTATACATTTCATCAAGGCTTCTGCTGTCATCAATCTCAAACTGTTCATCGCCCTGTTCTTTTCCTGTGTCCCTGCCGCTGTATTTGCTTTCATGATCTCCTATACCTGTTGAAACTCCTGCGGAAATCTTCGTTGCAGCTATTTTCACAATGCCGTTTCTGAACTGCGCACTTTCCCTTGAAGATACAGTAATACCGGCAAATGGAAGAAATATTCTGTAGGCGCATATTATCTGGCACAGCTGTTTTTCGTGAACGTCAAGAGGATTTATCTTTTCGTTGTTTATAATAGGTCTTAGCCTTGGGCAGGAAATTGACATTTCAGCATGAGGATACTTTCTCTGGAGAAAGTATACATGAAGGGCAGTTGCAAGGGCGTCCTTTCTGAAATCTGAAAGTCCCAGCAGTGCGGAAAAAGCAACGCCGCGCATTCCGCCCATAAGCGCTCTTTCCTGGGAATCAAATCTGTAGGGCCATACTCTCTTGTGACCTGCTAAATGCAGTTGCTCATATCTGTCCCTGTCATATGTTTCCTGAAAAACGGTTACATAATCAGCTCCGCATTCATGGAGATAACGGTATTCCTCCGTATTTACAGGATAAACCTCTATTCCCACCATTCTGAAATATCTGCTTGCCAGTCTGCAGGCTTCACCGATATATTTAACATCGCTTTTTGAACGGCTTTCACCTGTAAGAATGAGAATCTCTTCCATTCCGCTGTCAGCAATAACCTTCATTTCATGTTCCATTTCCTCCATGGAGAGCTTCATGCGGTTTATGTGATTATAGCAGTTGAAGCCGCAGTACACGCAGTAATTTTCACAGTAATTTGCGATGTATAACGGAGTGAATAGATAAACTGTATTCCCGAAATGTCTGCTTGTTTCTGCTCTTGCCCGATGAGCCATTTGTTCAAGGAAAGGCTCGGCAGCCGGTGACAGAAGTGCCTTTAAATCTTCTATGGTGCATTTTTCATGTTCAAGAGCTGCCTGAACATCCTGCGGATTGTATTTTGTGTAATCATAGGAATCCATATGGGCAAGCACCTTTCCGCATATATCCGATTCGATTTTTTCCATTCCCTGCATATATTCCATGTGATTGCTTCGTGCTGAAGGGTCATTCTCCAGAAGATGCTTCTTCTCCAGTGCCTGCACTGAAAGATATTCGGAATCAACAAAAAAATTATTCTCCATAAGCAGTCACTCCTTAATCCCGCAGAAATCCTGTAAGAGGATCTGATGCACTTCCGCCTCGTGTAAGCACTCTTCCAAGGCCTGAAAGATAGGCATTTCGTCCGGCTTCTATTGCAAGACGGAATGCCTTTGCCATAAGCGGCAGATTTCCCGCAGTGGCAAGGGCGGTATTTGCCATAATGGCAGCTGCACCCATTTCCATTGCACAGCAGGCTTCTGACGGTCTGCCTATTCCTGCATCCACAATAACAGGAAGCTCAATCTCATCAATCAGTATCTGTATGAAGTCTTTTGTGGACAAACCTTTGTTTGAGCCAATGGGAGAAGCAAGAGGCATTACTGCTGCTGCACCTGCATTCACAAGGTCACGTGCGGTATAAAGATCAGGGTACATATAGGGCATTACAACAAAACCTTCTTTTGCCAGTATTTCCGTTGCTTTTACAGTTTCAGCATTATCAGGCAGAAGGTACTTTGAATCACGCATTATCTCAATTTTTACAAAATCACCGCAGCCAAGCTCCCTTGCAAGTCTTGCTATTCTCACGGCTTCTTCTGCGTTCCTTGCTCCGCTTGTATTTGGAAGAAGAGTAACTCCCTCCGGGATATAGTCAAGGATATTTTCCCGGTTATCAGTATTCGCTCTTCTCACTGCAAGAGTGATTATCTCTGCCTCTGCATCACGTACAGCAGATTCAATAAGATCAAGGGAGTATTTACCTGAGCCCAGTATAAAACGGGAATTGAATTCATGTCCGCCTATTATAAGTTTGTCGTTTTTCATTAAATAATCCTTCTTTCTGTTGTTACGGGTCAAATTCCTCTGCAAGTATTCTCAGAACAGTATGTGCTTCATGGGCGGCACAGAGCATAACACGTGTTGAGAACAGACTGCCTTCCTCAGAAACATCACTGATTCCGTCACCGCAAAGGTAGAAGTGACTGGTTATTCTTCGTGTTTTTATGATATTGCCGCTCTTTATTCCTGCCATTCCGGAAGCTGATACCAGATATTTTTCAGGCATATTTTCAAGAACGAAATTTGTAAGCTCTGCCTTGCATTCCGCATTGTCAAAGGCTTCGCAGATTATATCAGCGTTTTTAAGGTGTTCAGCTGCATTTGCTTCTGTAAGAAACACATCTGAAGCCTTTATCTCGATATAAGGTGCGATTTCTCTGAGATTCATGGAAAGAGCGTCTGTTTTTTTCATGCCTGTCTGATTTGCTTTATACTGCTGCCTGTGGAGGTTGGTTATATCGACCCTGTCAAAGTCAATGAGAATAAGTCTGCCAATGCCTGCCCTTGCAAGGGATACGGCAATATTTGAACCAAGGCCGCCAAGTCCGCATACCGCAACAGCGGCAGAAGAAAATTTTCTTTGAAGTTCTTTTCCGTGACGTTTTTCAAGTGCCGTCAGAAACTCAGTCTGTGATGGAATCATATCAGCCTCCTCCTACAAAGCTTACTACTTCCAGTTCATCACCGTCTTTAAGTATGGTTTCGTTGTATTTTGATTTTGGCAGGATATCTCCGTTCATTTCCACGGCTATCCTTTTAATGTCATATCCTGCTTCTTCCAGATACCGGGAGAGGATTTCTCCTGCAATATCCATTTCTTTGCCGTTTATTCTGACCATTTAAGCACCTCCTGAAAAAATAAGCTGTCCTATGGGTACAGGACAGCTTTTGCATTGTATCTAATAAAGCTTCCCTACGTTGGCATTATCCAAATCAGGTTACCGGTCGAAGGTCGCACCTTCCTCTCAGCCTGTATACAAGCTCCCGCATATCTATTATACCACCTTTTATCCCGTAATGCAAGACAGTTTAATATAATCCTGCAAATGTTTTCAGTGCATACCATTAAAATATAGTTGACATTCTGTATGAAAATATGTATAATAATAGGTAGCAATGCTAAATAATACCATTATAAAGAAAGGACTATGAAAAATGAAAATCAAGGGAATTATCAAACGCTGTTCGGCAGTTTTACTCGGCACGGCAATGACATTTACAAGTGCAGTACCGGGAATATCTGTTCCGACAGTATCCGCTGCCGATGTGGAGATAAACTTCGCAAAGGCTCTTCAGTACTCAATGTATATGTATGACGCCAATATGTGCGGCACAGACGTTAGTGAAAACTGTGAATACACATGGCGAGGCGACTGCCATACATATGATGCACAGGTGCCTATGAACAGTACAGCCACCAATCTTTCGGAAAGCTTTCTTACACAGAATAAAGATATCCTTGATCCGGACGGCGACGGATTTATTGATGTTTCAGGCGGATTCCATGATGCCGGCGATCACGTTAAATTTGGTATGCCGGAAAACTATTCAGCTTCAACAGTTGGATGGGGATATTATGAATTCCGTGATTCCTATGTTTCACTGGGACTTCAGGATCATATTGAAACAATTCTCCGTTACTTCAACGATTACCTTATGAAGTGTACATTCATGGACGGAGGAAAGGTAATAGCTCATTGCTATCAGGTAGGTGACGGTGATATTGACCATGCCTTCTGGAATGCCCCGGAACTTGACGATATGTCAAGACCTGCATTCTTCCTTACAGCAGATAAGCCTCAGACGGATTATGTTGCTTCTGCAGCAGCTTCTCTTGCTGTAAACTATCTTAATTTTAAAGATACCGATCCGGAATATGCTCAGAAATCTCTTGATTATGCAAAAGCACTCTTCGATTTTGCAAAAACCAATCCGAAAGAGCTTTCTGATAATGCAGATGGTCCTAAGTCCTATTACCGTTCATCAAAATGGGAAGATGATTACTGCTGGGCTGCTGCATGGCTCTATAAGATCACTGAGGATTACAGTTATTTAGAGGAGATTTTCCCGAATTACGATTATTATGCAGCTCCCTGTTACGTTCACTGCTGGAATGATGTCTGGGGCGGTGTACAGTGTATTTTAGGTGAGATATCCACCGAACAGTATCCGAATTTCATTGATGACTATAAGACAGCAGCAGGCAAAAGCCCTTATGAAGAAATGGACTGCTGGGCATCTGTGGCAAAAGCTTGTGAAGTATACATGAGCGGCGGAATCGGAACTATTACTCCCGGCGGATATTTCTACATGAGTACCTGGGGCAGTGCAAGATATAATACAGCAGCACAGCTTATGGCTCTTGTTTATGATAAATATAACGGAAACGGAAAGCCGGGCAAATACAGCGACTGGGCTAAGCAGCAAATGGAATATCTTATGGGCGATAATCCTCTTGGAAGAGCATATATCGTTGGATACAGTGAAAATGCTGCAAGATTTCCTCACCACCGTGCAGCGTCAGGTCTGACAAAGTGTGAAGATACCAATGAACACCGCTATGTTCTCTACGGCGCACTGGTGGGCGGTCCGGACGCTGACGATCAGCACAACGATGAAACCAAGGACTGGATATACAACGAGGTAACAATTGACTACAATGCAGCATTTGTCGGCGCCTGTGCAGGTCTTTACGAATTCTATGGCACACCCGATATGAAGATAACTCCCGATTTTCCTCCTGCTGTACAGAGCGGCGGTGAAGAGGGCGGCAATGATTTCTGGGTAGACGCTTATGCAGTTGATGATCCTCAGACTTCCGGTGCAGGTGTTACTAAGCTTGCTGTTCTGATGCGTACAGATTCTGTTCAGCCGAAAACAGATCTTTCTATGCGTTACTTCTTCAGCATTGAAGAAATGGAAAACAAATCAAATATTGCAAATGTAAAAGCAGATGAGCTATATGACCAGGCTATGGTTGAAGCAGGTTTTGACGGAGTGATCTCTGCACCAAAGCAGTACGATCCTTCCTTTGACCCGAATATCTATTATGTTGAAGTTACATGGGACGGATACAAGGTGGCAAATTCCAATAAGAAGTACCAGTTTGCGGTAGGTCTTTACTATGGCGACAACTGGGATCCTACAAATGACTGGAGCTATCAGGGTATTACAAAGTGTACAGATACCTATCAGGACGGAAGCGAAACAAGAACAGATCACATCTGTGTTTATTCAGGCGGAGTGCTTGTAGGAGGAATTGAACCTAACGGAAAAACTCCTGAAAAGGATACTCCTTCCGAATCTACCACCTC
>JBJERG010000074.1:0-8075 GCA_051882155.1 Ruminococcus sp. | reverse complement strand
AATTCTGTTCTTGATAAAAAATTGTCTGTCATTGATAACCTGAAAAATCGTGCTGCACTGTATAACATTACAGGAGATGAATTTGATAAACGTTTAGAAGAGCTGTCAGAGCTTCTGGATTTTAAGGATCTGCTGAAACGTACAGTGGGAAAGCTTTCCGGCGGACAGCGCCGTCGTATTGATATAGCAAGGGCGCTTATCCATGAGCCGAAGATCCTGATACTGGACGAACCTACAACAGGACTTGACCCTCAGACAAGAAAGCTTTTATGGGAAGCGGTAACTAAAATGCGCAGTGAACGCAATATGACGGTATTTCTCACAACTCACTATATGGAAGAGGCTGCAGACGCAGATTATGTGATAATACTGGACAGCGGAAAAATTGCAGCAAAGGGTACACCGCTGGAGCTGAAAAATACATATACGGGAGATTTCATCACCCTGTACGGTATAAATGAAGATGAAATAAAAGACTTAGGGATGACCTATGAAAAGCTGAAGAACGCATTCAGGCTGGCTGTTCCGAATACTGCTGCTGCTACGGATATGATCATAAATTATCCTCGGCTGTTCAGAGATTATGAGATAACAAAGGGTAAAATGGATGATGTATTCCTTGCAGTAACCGGAAAAAAACTGACTGGAGGTGCTGAAAAATGACGCAGCTTCTTGCACTTGTCAAACGAAATATAAAGCTATATTTTAAGGATAAAGGGTTGTGTTTTACATCTCTTATCACACCGATCATACTGCTTGTACTTTATTGCACATTTTTAAGCAATGTTTATGAAAGCAGTTTCCGAGGTGCACTTGAATCTGCAGGGGCATCAGTATCAGATAAGCTCATAAACGGTATCGTTGCAGGACAGCTTGTATCCTCACTTTTAGCAGTATGCTGTGTAACGGTGGCATTCAACTCAAATATGCTCATGGTACAGGATAAGATAACCGGTGTAAGACGTGATCTTGTAATGTCTGCCGTAAAAAACAGAACACTGGCAATGGGTTATTTCATTGCAAATATGATATCAACACTTATGGTCTGCGGTATAGCAGTTGCAGCAGGTCTTGTATATATGTACTTTACAGGCTGGTTTATGAGTTGTGCTGATATTATGCTTCTGATGCTTGATGTTGTTCTTCTTTCACTTTTTGGTTCGCTTCTGTCAAGTATAATCAACTGCTTTATCTCAAGCAATGGTCAGATGACAGCAGTGGGAACTATTATAAGTGCAGGATATGGATTTATATGCGGCGCATATATGCCCATATCTCAGTTCTCAGAAGGACTTCAGAAGACTCTCTCATTCCTGCCGGGTACATATGGAACTTCTCTTCTCAGAAATCATACACTCCGTGGAGTATTTGAAGAAATGAAAGACTCAGGATTTCCCACTGATGTAGTAGAGGGCATAATGGATTCTATTGACTGCAATGTATACTTCTTTGATGAGAAGGTTTCCGTGCCGTCAATGTACATGATACTTGGCATATCGGTTGCCATACTCCTTGCAGTATATATTCCTGTGGGATTTATGCTTGGAAGAAAGACAAAAAAATAAGCATATGCAAAACGCACCGAAGAATTTCTTCTTTCGGTGCGTTTTTATAAGGTATAATCACGAATATGTAAGAATAATATTTTCTGCCACTTCTTTGCATGAAATACATCTGTCCATTGCCTGCTTCTGAATATAATGATGAGCATTTGGTTCACTCATTTTAAGCTCGCTTATAAGCAGACATTTTGCACGATTGACAATACGTATCTCCTCCATTTTTTCTTCAAATGAAAGAGTTCGTTTTTCAGATTTCCGAAGGCGTTCCCTTGCGCAGGCAAGCCATCGCAGTGCCTGTATCATTGATGGCTTTGACGTTGGTTTAGGCATTGTAAAAACGCCATGCTCAGCTACTTTATCAAAGATCTCGTCATGTATGTCGCTTCTGACAAGAAGAAGTACAGCAGTACTTGATTTCAAAGAGGTATCAATTGCAAAATTAATACCGGAATCATCAGGCAATGGGGAATTTATCATAATAAAATCGAAAACTCTTTCAACTGCGCATCTCTTTGCTGAACTGACACTTGAAACTGTAATGACAGGATGATACTTGGATTCGGGGAGAATATCTGCGAGAGAGGTATTAAAGCTTTTTGAGGCAGATACAACAAGAACGCTGTAAATTCGTTCTTTTAAACTCATTAAACGTACACCCCTTTTACGGTTGAAAATTATCTGTGACTGTAGATGTTAAGAACAGAAGCCGGAATGTATTCTTTAATAAATTCGCTTACAGCAGCAATGTTGCAGGCTGATTCCAGAGATTCCGGTAGTCTTTTGAATTTTGAAAGGGTTTTTTTGTCTGCTTTATAAAGATTGATATCAGCAGACGGAGGCAGATCAATTTTATTTTTTATTCCGTAAAGGCTGGCATAAATTATCAGAGCAAAAGCAAGGTAAGGGTTTGCCGTAGGATCTGGAGAACGCAGTTCTGCACGGCGATACTTTCCGACTGCTGCCGGTACACGAATAAGCTGAGATCTGTTCTCAGTTGACCATGAAATATAACCGGGAGCCTTGTTTTTTCCAAAACGTTCATATGAACTTTCTGAAGGATTCAGAAAAGCTGTCATTTCAGAAATTTTATCAAGGACACCGGCGATCATATAATACAGATTGTCGCTTCCGTCAGAAGAAGTCACAGACATATTTATGTGAAAACCATTTCCTGGTTTATCCTTGATAGGCTTTGGGCTGAAATCTGCAAAAAGACCGTTTCTACCTGCTACTGTTTTAACTGTAGTCTGAAATGTCATTGCATTATCAGCGGCAGTAACGGGACTTGAGTAACGAAAGTCGATCTCATTCTGCCCGGGACCTTCTTCATGATGGGAGCTTTCAGGGCGAATGCCCATCTGTTCAAGTGTAAGACATATTTCACGGCGTATATTTTCTCCTTTGTCCTCAGGAGCAATATCCATATATCCAGCCTTATCGTAAGGGATATTAGTGCGTTCACCGTTGTCATCGAGCTTGAAAAGGTAGAATTCCTGTTCAGATCCGAATGAAAAACGTAAACCCGCATCTTCGGCATCTTTTACAGCTTTCCGAAGAATGCTTCTTGTATCTCCTTCAAATATTCTTCCGTCGGGGTAGGTGATAGAGCAGAACATACGAACTACCTTGCCGTGTTCAGGACGCCATGGCAATACCATGAGTGTATCAGCGTCAGGAAAAAGTAAAAGATCTGAGTGGTTTTCATCACCAAAACCTTCAATTGCTGAGGCGTCAAATGCAATTCCCTGTTCAAACGCACGTGAAAGTTCATCGGGCATGATAGATATATTCTTCTGTCTGCCGAATACATCACAGAAGGCAAGACGTATAAATTTTACGTCTTCCTCCATGACAAACTGTCTGACCTCTTCTCTTGAATACTTCATGGTTCACCTTCTTTCAGTTTGCAACATACATCTGCTTGAACGGATTGCTACTGTCGGGAGTTACAACTGTAAAGGGAGAATTCATTATCTCCTCTGTATTGGCAGAAAAGTATTCGCAAAATTCAGTTACATATTTTCTTATTTCGTCAAGGTCTTCTTCAGAAGCTTCTTTTGCAGTTACCTGCTTAGGAAAGTTTATATCATCGCATTTACCTCTCAGAAACATCTTGCCGCCGTGCATTCCTGTGCATGGAAAGTTTCCCACGATACGTTTGCCGGCTGATTCAAGTCCAAGAATTACAATAACGCCGCCTGCCTGATATTCACCCAGGAAGCTTCCTGCTGTTCCTCCGATTACCATAACCGGTACCTTATCTTTATACTGTTTCATATGAATGCCAGCACGGTAGCCTGCATTGCCTTTAACAAATATTTTTCCTCCGCGCATAGCATAACCTGCTGCGTCACCGATATTGCCGTGAACTATGATTTTTCCTTCGTTCATGGTATCACCGACAGCGTCCTGTGCATTTGCATTTACAGTAACGACTGCACCATTAAGGTAAGCACCCAGAGCATTTCCTGGAACGCCGTCGATAGTAATGTTTTTTTCAGACATACCTGCTGCGATAAATCTCTGACCGCAGCAGCCTTCAATTGTGCAATCCTCAGAGGATTCACGGAGTTTATCATTTATGCCCTTGTAATCAAGATATCCAAGGCTGGTTACATCGATCAACATAATTTTATACTGCACCTCCGAACTTACTTATGCGGCTTTCACGTGAGAATGCTGCAAAGGTCGTATCCTTTTTAAGAAGATCAAAATTAATGGAATCAAGCGGAGTTTTTTCACGGATAAGTGATGTATAGATACCGGCTCTTTTTGTATTGCCGATAAGAATGAATCCGGTAAGCAGGCCATCACGTGTGAAAAGCCTTTTCAGTGTGCCGTTTCCTTTTTCCTCATACATTTCGCCGCCTTCGCTTTCGGTAAAATAGCTTCCTGCGGTCATTGCATGAAGACCGAAAAAGCCGATAGAGTTCATAGGGATAGCGTTGTCAAATACCTCGCTGCCGCCTGCCATGTTTGCTCCTGCACATTTACCCTGCATATAGGCATTTGGAAGAATAGCCAGAACTCTGTTGCTGCCGAGAGAAATATCCATTCCCTCTGTGCAGTCGCCTGCAGAATATATATAAGGAATTGAAGTTTCCATTTTCTCATTTACAATAATGCCACGGTTCACATTGCCGCCTGCATCTTTAACAAGTGAAGTATTTGCACGTACACCCACAGCCAGAATGAGAACATCAAATTCTACGGTTTTTCCGCTTTTCATGAATGCAGTGTTCTTCTCAAAGCGTTCAGCACTGTCGCCAAGCAGGAATGAAATTCCGTTCTCCTCCAGATTTTTCTGCATCATAGCAGCGCATTCACTATCAAGAATACTGGAAAGCACTCTGTCAGCAAGGTCGCATACAGTAATTTCAGCAACTCTTTCTTTCAGACCTTCAGCACACTTTAATCCGATAAGTCCTGCACCCACAATAAGTACTCTTGAATCTTTGCTTATTGCATTTTCAAGTGCGAGGGTGTCATCAATTGTCATGAATGAGAATTGCTTTTCGACGCTGTCAAGTCCTGCAAAGGGCGGTACAAAGGGTGAAGATCCGGCTGCAACACATACAGAATCATATGAAAGCACATTGCCGTCATCAAGAGTTATTTCCTTTGAATCCTTGTTAATGCTGACAGCTTTTTTGCCGTAAATAACCTCGCAGCCCATTTTTTCGTAATAATCGCTGCTTCTGTAGTTCATTTTTACAAGGTCTGTTTTGCCTTCAAGATAATAGGAGATAAGAGGTCTGCAATAAACCGGATGATTCTCTTCTGATACAACGATAATTTTGCCTTCTGTATCGACACTGCGGATTCCTTCAATACATCCGGCAGCTGCAACGCCGTTTCCAATAATAACATACTGTTTCATTTACAGTCACCTCTCCTCATAAACTATTGCTTTGTTAGGGCAGCCCTTAACGCAAGCCGGTTCACCGCAGGAATTCTCAAGGCAGAGTTCACATTTCTGTACAACACCGTTTTCGCCTTCTGCAACTGCACCGTAAGGGCATACCAGAATGCAGGTAAGGCACTTAACGCATTTATTATGATCAATGCAGATAACACCATCCTTAATGGATAATGCACCTGAAATGCAGCTTTTAACGCAAAGCGGATCTTTACAGTGACGGCAGTTTACAGCAAAATTTATGCTGTCATCTCCCTCAATATGTATCCTCGGAAAGATAGGCTTACCCTTCAGTGCCTTAACCATATTTATCTCTCCGGAATTAGCGAATGCACAGTTGTATTCACACAAACGGCAGCCAAGACACCATTTTTCATTGGCGTATACTCGTTTCATTTTATATTTACCTCCTATTCACCGGCATGAGAGATACCAAGTATCTGCAGTTCTTTCTCATTGAGTCCGATACCACGGAGCATTAATCTGTTTCCTCTGAGAGCCTCAATTGAGTTTATACCCATACCGCCCATAAGCTCCTTGATCTCATGACGCCATGCGGTCATCAGATTTACAAGACGCTGGCTGCCGACATCGGGATTAAGCCGCTTAACAAGTTCAGGTCTTTGAGTTGCAATGCCCCAGTTGCATTTGCCTGTCTGACAGGTACGGCAAAGATGACATCCAAGTGCAAGGACAGCTGCAGTTGCAACATAGCAGGCGTCTGCACCAAGTGCAACTGCTTTAACTACATCAGATGCACTTCTTATACTTCCTCCGACTACAAGAGAAACATTGTTTCTGATTCCCTCATCACGAAGACGCTGGTCAACAGCCGCAAGAGCAAGCTCAATAGGAATACCCACGTTATCACGGATTCTTGTAGGAGCAGCACCTGTACCGCCTCTGAAACCGTCAATAGCAATGATGTCAGCACCGCTTCGTGCAATACCGCTTGCAATTGCTGCAATATTATGTACAGCTGCAACCTTTACAATAACAGGCTTTTTATATTCAGTGGCTTCTTTAAGAGAGAAAACGAGCTGTCTTAAATCCTCAATTGAATAGATATCATGATGCGGTGCAGGAGAAATAGCGTCTGAACCTTCAGGAATCATACGTGTTCTTGAAACATCTCCAACGATCTTTGCACCGGGAAGATGTCCGCCGATACCGGGCTTTGCACCCTGACCCATTTTGATTTCTACTGCGGCGCCTGCTTCAAGGTAATCCTTGTAAACGCCGAAACGTCCGGATGCAACCTGTACAATAGTATTTTCACCATAGCAGTAGAAATCTTCATGAAGTCCGCCTTCACCTGTATTATAAAGTATACCAAGTTCTGTAGCTGCTCTTGCAAGGGATTCATGTGCATTGTAGCTGATAGAACCGTAGCTCATAGCAGAAAACATTACCGGCATTGAAAGCTCAAGCTGAGGTGATATTTCACATTTAAGATTACCGTTTTCATCACGGTGAACCATTGAAGGCTTCTTTCCAAGAAATACTTTGGTTTCCATAGGTTCTCTCAGTGGGTCGATAGGAGGATTTGTAACCTGAGAAGCATTTATAAGGATCTTATCCCAGTATACAGGCAGCGGGTTGGGATTACCCATTGATGACAGCAGAACACCTCCGCTGTTTGCCTGTTTATATATCTCTTTAATAGTAGCGTCCTTCCAGTTTGCGTTTTCACGAAGAGTACAGTCGCTCTTTACGATTTTTAAAGCCTTTGTAGGACAAAGTGAAACGCATCTCTGGCAATTTACGCATTTTGTTTCATCACTGAGCATTATGCCGTTATCTGGGTCATATGAATGAACAAGATTTGCACACTGACGCTCACATACTCTGCAGGCGATACAGCGATTATCGTTTCTTACAACTTCAAATTCCGGATATAAAAATTCAACACCCATCAGAATTTGCCCTCCTTAACTTTAATAATTACAGGTTCTCCTCCTGCCGGAGCATAAATATTTTCAGCTGAAGGTTCCATGACACGAATAGCAGCTTCTTCACTTGCAATAAACACTTTATCGTCCTTTTCACCCACAACCATTGAACGCAGCTTCAGACGGTCATTTAGAGCCATAAGTCCTCCGTCGAATCCTAAAACTATAGAAAACGGACCTGTTACAAGAAGACTTGAAAAAACTGTACGAAGATATGTAAGCTTTTTCCTTTCTTCTTCCGGTTTTGATTCAATGGTACTCCAGAAAGGAGCTGCAATAACGCTGGCAGCCTCTTCAAGTGAAAGACCCTGTTTACGCAGCAGGTGATCCATTATATAAGTAATAACTTCTGTGTCTGTCTGAAGATTGCACTTATAGCCGTACATTTCAATAAATCTTCTGTTTGCATCATATGAAGAAATTTCTCCGTTATGGACAATAGAATAATCAAGAAGTGTAAATGGATGAGCACCGCCCCACCAACCAGGAGTATTTGTCGGATAACGTCCGTGGGCAGTCCATGAATAGCCTTCATACTCATCTAATTTATAAAATACGCCTACGTCCTCAGGAAAACCGACTGCTTTAAATGTTCCCATATTTTTACCGCTGGAGAAGACATATGCACCGTGCATTTCAGTG
>JBJERG010000073.1:0-1787 GCA_051882155.1 Ruminococcus sp. | reverse complement strand
ATGTTATGGAAAAGACAGGGTTTAAAGTTCTTTCAATCATAAGAGAACCTTTTGAAAAAAGGCGTTTTTTTCAAAGTTCAGATAAATAAAAGATACCCGAAGATATTTGATTTATCTTCGGGTATCTTTTTATTTTATTCTTCATCAGAAATGATTTCCAGGACAATACAGGTTGCATTATCAGCACCGCCATGATTTAGCGCTTCCTGAACAAGAATAGCAGCTTCGTTAAAGTAATTCTGAGAAAGAAGATCATGAATTTCATTATCAGAAATCATATTGCTTAAACCGTCTGTACAAAGTATAAACTTATTTCCCGGGTGAATGGGAATAGGTCTTCGGCTGTCAGCATTAAGTCCCACTTCGCTTTTATCTGAGCCAATAAATAATGTCAGACGATGCTGATCAGGACTGTTTTCAGCCTCATCCTCAGTATATATGCCTGCATCAAGCTTTTGATTAGCAAGCGTGTGATCACGTGTAAGGCAAACAATACCAGATTTCTGTTCAAGATAGATCCGGCTGTCACCAAGATAATAAAGCCTTGCATATCCGCCCATGAAATAAAGCATTGCAAATGTTGTTCCGCCGCTTAAAGATTGTTTTTCACGAAGCATTTCCACAATTGCATTATTTGCTTCCCGTGTATAATCTGATACTATCTGATCTACTGTACGATTATTTTCCGCCTGTTCAAGTGCGCTTTCATATTTACGTAAGGTCTGCATTGCAATTTCTGAAGCAATTTCACCATATGCTGCTCCGCCCATTCCGTCGAAAACAGCAAAAAACGTTCCCTCAGGATTGTCAATTGTATATGTAGCAGAGAAATCATTGCGGAAATGTTCATGAAGATAAATACCCTTCAGATAGAAGTTATCTTCATGATTGCCGCGTACCTTGCCTATATGAGTGGAAACGGAAACACGCAGTCTATAAGATGTTATATCTGAGTGCAATAAACTTTTATCAGATTCATCATTGAAAATGCTGTTTGCATCATCATCGAAATTAAAAATACTTTCTGCCCCGGATTGAGATGAATTATAATTCATTACTGTACCCCTTGTTATTTTATTAAGAATATAACTCTTTTTTATCTGTATATCTATTATTTTATCATATCTTCTATGATTTGTAAATAGCTAATTGAAAATTTAAGGCGATTATCAGTACCTGCAGCAGCATGACAGAAGGGCATTGCAGATAAGATTGTAAGCGCAGCATTTCAAGCATTCGCTTGTTCCGTCTGTCTGAGAATAGGGAGATTGCATTTCACTATATTGATAAGAAGAGCTTTGAAGTTGTCTTAAAAGCATCTGATACTGCATATTATTAGGTTCCATCTGAACAGCAGTTCGTGCATACTGTAAAGCGGCGGCATTATTCCTCATGCCGGCTTGTGCAACTGCACTTATATAATACCATTCGGCATCACGTTCAGTTATTGAGTTAAGTACATTAACTGCTTCAGCATATCTGTGATTTTGAATAAAGTTTACAGCTGCTCTTTTGTGCATAGAAGTATCATCATTACCTGAAGACTGATAATTTCTGTTGCCATAAAAATCTCCGGCAGAGGATTTTCCCTGGCGTTCATCCATGATCTCCTGATATGCAGACTGAATCTCCCTGAAACGAGCTTCGTACTCATCAGCATTAGGTTTGTTCATATTCAGATCAGGATGGTATTTACGGCACAGTTTTCGATATGCCTTTTTAATTTCATCATCAGTAGCATTTCGGGATACGCCAAGAATTTCATAAGGATCTCTCATCTGGTTCCT
>JBJERG010000072.1:0-8104 GCA_051882155.1 Ruminococcus sp. | reverse complement strand
CGATCTCGTGCATAGGCTGACCGTATTCCAGCATTACATAGTTTGTAATGTCAACGAGATTATTAATAGGTCTTATGCCGCTTGCACGAAGACGTTCACGCATCCATCTGGGAGATGGACCAATCTTAACATTTTTGACAATGCCTGCCGCATAGCGAGGGCAGAGAGTTTCATTCTCAATATCCACCTTCAGATATTTGTTTATATCATCCTTGACGCCCTTGAATGAAGGCTCCTCCAGGCAAAGCTCAGTATCAAAAGTTACAGCTGCTTCTCTTGCAAGACCCACAACAGACAGACAGTCGGGACGGTTTGATGTTATTTCAAATTCAACGGAAGTATCGTTCAGTCCGATAGCTTCATGAATATCCTGACCAATTTCGCAATCTTCCTCAATAAGGAATATTCCGTCAGCAATAGCATACGGGAAATCGTGGGTTGTAAGACCCAGTTCGCCCAGAGAGCAAAGCATACCGCAGCTTTCAACGCCTCTCAGCTTGCCCTTTTTGATTTTTATGCCGCCGGGAAGTTCTGCACCCACCAGCGCAACGGGAACAATATCTCCTGCACTTACATTGGGAGCGCCGGTTACTATCTGGATAGGTTCTCCCTGACCAACGTCCACCTGACAAACTACAAGGTGGTCAGAATTTTCGTGGGGTACGACTGATAAAAGCTTTCCCACAACAACATTTTTTATTTCACTGCCCTCTGTTTCAAAGCATTCCACCTTAGAACCGCTCATTGTCATTCCGGAGCAGAATTCAGCAGCGGTGATGTCCTTTTTAATGTAATCAGAGAGCCACTTCATTGATAAATTCATTATTTTCTTCTCCTTTCCGTTTTATCAGAACTGTTCAAGGAAACGGTAATCGTTTTCAAACAGAAGACGCATATCGCTGATATTGTAACGGCGCATAACGATTCTTTCAAGACCCAGACCAAATGCAAAGCCTGAATATACGCTGCTGTCAATGCCGCAGCCTTCCAGAACCTTTGGGTGAACCATACCTGCACCAAGAAGCTCGATAAAGCCTTCATTCTTGCAGATGCGGCAGCCCTTGCCGTGACAGTTGAAGCACATAACGTCAACCTCGGCACTGGGTTCTGTGAAAGGGAAGTGGTGAGGTCTAAGACGAATGGTACATTCCTCACCGTAAAGACGCTTCATCAGCATTTCAAGAGTACCCTTGAGGTCAGCCATTGTAATGCCCTTGTCCACAACAAGTCCTTCAATCTGGTGGAAAAGAGGAGAATGAGTAGCGTCCACAGCGTCAGAACGGAATACTCTTCCCGGTGAAATTACACGGATCGGAGGCTTCTTGTTTTCCATAACATGAACCTGTACGGAGGAAGTCTGTGTACGGAGAAGGATATTGTCTGTAATGTAGAATGTATCCTGAGTATCTCTTGCAGGGTGATCCGGCGGAAGGTTCAGAGCCTCGAAGTTATAATAGTCATATTCCACCTCGGGACCGTCTGCGATTTCAAAGCCCATGCCCAGGAATATTTCCTTTATTTCATTTTCCACAATGGACAGAGGATGAAGACTTCCCACAGACTGCTTCTTGCCGGGAAGTGTAACGTCGATGGTTTCAGAAGCAAGACGTGCCTCTGTTTCAAGTCTTGCAATTTCAGCCTGCTTGGAGGAAACAGCTTCCTCAATGCTGCTGCGGACTTCATTAGCCAGCTGACCCATTACAGGTCTTTCTTCAGCACTGAGTTTGCCCATTTGTTTGAGGATAGCAGTCAGTGCGCCTTTTTTGCCAAGGTACTTTACACGCAGAGCGTCAAGTTCTCTAGCATCTCCAACGGCTGCAAGCTCAGCAGCAGCTTCGGAGCGGATCGCTTCCAGTTGTTCTTTCATGATTTTATCATCCTTTCACGGCATTGCCGCATATTCTTAAAGCCGTCAGGAAACGGTATAAAAAAAGCCCTGTCCCGAAAACAGGACAAGACACAGCTTGCAAAAAACCACCCATTTCCCAAGAGCCATCACTCTCTTGTCTTTAACGCAGACATAACGTCTAAGCCTACAGCAGAAGTTTCAGCATAGCCACTCAGAAGTGAACTTCAAAATCAATGCAGACAGCGTACTTTCAGCCATGATACGCCTCTCTGATGAATACATTCTGATTTTTACTCTCTTCGTCACAGTGTTATAATAGTATTATAGTCAATTTCAAAAAAAAAATCAAGTCTTTTCTTGAAATTTAACAAAATTTGTGGTAAAATAATAATATAAATAAATCTTATTATATCTAAAAGGAGAATTTAACCATGACAGACAATTTCGCTGAGCAGCTTGTAAAGAAAAAACCAGGCTCATCCGACAATACGAAAAAGCTTATGATCATCCTCGGAGCAGTTATTATTACCGCAGTTACAATGTATCTGGCTTTTGTAACCGGGCTTTATCTTATACTTGCAATTACCATGGGTGTAATTTATGGCGCATATTACTTTTTCAGGGATACGAACATTGAGTATGAGTATACCTTTACAAACGGTGAACTTGACGTTGACAAGATTATCGGACAGAGGAGAAGAAAACATCTCATTACTATTAATATAGCAAAGCTCAGTGATTTTGGTGAGGTTAATGCTGATACACCTGATAATCAGGATGCAACCCTTTTCCTTTGCAGTGACAATACAGACGAAGGTGAATATTATGCCGATGCAGAAGATGAGGAGTACGGAAAGATCCGGCTTATATTTACTCCCAGTGAAAAAATGGTATCATATATTGAAGCTGCAATGCCCCGTATAATAAAGTACAGAAAACAGCGTTAAGAGGTGCTTATAGTGAAATGGATATTAATTTATGCGCTTATCATTAATCTGATTGCATATGGAGCAATGGGCATTGATAAACGCCGTTCAGTGAAGAAAAAAAGACGAATTCCTGAAAAGACCTTGTTTATGTTTGTGCTTCTGGGCGGAGGTATAGGAGGTACAGCAGGAATGTATGTATTCCGCCATAAGACAAAACATTGGTATTTTGTATTAGGCTTTCCTCTTATAGCACTGATCGAGCTTGTGGGTTCAGCACTTCTGTATTATTATGTTTTTATGTGAAAATATTGTTGAATTGCAACAAATATACATATGGCTTATTGTGACTAATCACGGAATTATGCGCAAGTTTTTTAGAATCGCTGTACAAAAAAATGGTAATTTGATATAATATATCTATCTATAAAAATGAATGGAGATTGATTTATGCGATTAAATTGCAGGCGGTTTATATCTGCGCTTACAAGTTTAGTGTTTTTGGCATCAGCTGTATGCTACAGTGTTAATGCAGAGGAAGAGGAAACAGAACTGATTTCAGAAGATGATATCCTGCTGACTGATGATAATGCTTCAAATGCCCAGAACGAAAACTGGTTATCTGTGGCAGCAGAAGTATTAAAATATTATTCTGAGTATTCTGCCGGTCTTGAACCGCTTGTTACTGAAAAAAACTGGCGTTTTTATGATGTTATTCCGGACAAAGTGATCAGTTTAACTGATGCAGTATATTTCCTTGATATATATTCATGCCAGGGTGCCGGAATAGAATTCGGTGGATACATACCAAAGCGTGACGGTTCATATTCACCTGTGACAACAACAGCCATAACAGGACAAACTACTTCAGAAATTACTTCCACAATCAGCAGTTCTTCTGATATACCACAGACTACTACAGCGGCAAAGACAACAACAACAAGCAAAGCAAGTTCCACTACCACAACAGCAAAGACAACAACAGCAAAGACATCATCAACCAGCAAAGCAAGCTTCACTGCTACGGCAAAAACAACCACAACAAGCAAACCAGTTACATCTGTAACAAGCAAAACAACGATTTCTCAGGCGTCTTCTGATTCTGAAAATACAACTTCTGCTACTACCACAACTACTGTTACAACTACAGTGATTACACGTCCGCCTGTGGCAAGCGGTATTGATGTGTCGGTTTATCAAGGTAAGGTTGACTGGAAAACAGTTAAAGAAAGCGGCGTTGAATTTGCAATTATCCGTGCAGGCTACGGTAAGCATATTAATCAGAAGGACAAGTACTTCGATATTAACATGGAAAATGCAAAGGCGGCGGGCATTGACTGCGGTGCATACTGGTTCAGTTATGCGACTACTCCTGAAGATGCTTTAAAGGAAGCCGATGTATTTTACGAGGTAATAAAGGATTACAAATTCGAATACCCAATTTTCTTTGACTATGAAACAAATGCACAGTATGCCCTTGAACCCGAAGAAAGCAGCGCTATTATTCATGCCTTCTGTGACCGGATGGAATCATACGGATATTATGTTTCCCTGTGCAGTTATGTGAATTTCTTCAACACACGAATAGAGCCTGAGATTTTTGATTGTTTTGATACATGGATCGCACATTATAATGTTCAGGTTCCGTCATATAACAGGAATTATGGAATATGGCAGTATTCATGTACAGGCAAAATTCCCGGCATTGACGCAGATGTTGATCTGAATTATGCGTACTACAATTATCCGAATATTATGATTAAGAATAATTTAAACGGATTTATAAATGGAGAGTAAAATTAATGAAAGAGAAAAAGAAAACCAATATAATTGTCAGGGTAATGCTTTTTGTGATGTTTCTTGCAATCTCTGCTGTTGTTATTGTTATTTTTATTATGTCAAAGCAATGCGGAGGAAGCCGTGATATACAGCAGATGAATGTTGAGCTTCCCACTTCTGAAACAACTGTAACCACTACCACTACTACTGTTACAACAACAAAGGCAACTACTACAACGACCACTACTGAAAAGAAAATAGATTATGAAATGAAGCTGGATATCTCAAACGTGGCACAGTATAAATCTGTAAATCCTGACGTTGCAGGCTGGATATACATAAAGGATACAGTTATAAATTATCCGGTAGTTCACGGAGTTAGCAACGAACAGTATATACACTCTGACTGGAAGGGAAACAGTTCTTTTTCAGGCTGTATTTATGAGGATTTCCGGGGCGATCTTGACGATAAAAATCTGACTATTCTATATGGCCATAATATGGGCGACGGCTCTATGTTTCACGGAATAAAGAACTTCCTGAATGAAGAATGGGGCAAGGAGCATCCCTACTTTGAAGTGGCTTCTGAGGATAAACGATATTTGTATGAAGTTATTTCAGCCGGTGTGCTTTACGGTGAATCCGGCGCAGATTTTTCTTACTGGCTTCCGTCCCAGCCAACAGATCTTAAGCTTGACAAAGAAGAGTTTGAAAAATATGTACGTAATATAAAATCTACCGCAAACGTTTTGTATTGTAAAAATGATGAACTGCCCGAATACGGCGATCGTATTATAGGTCTGCAAACCTGCTATTCAGGCAGCAATGACGGTATGCGATGTGTTGTTTTCGCAAAATGCCTGGGTGAGCGATAGGAAAATTTTATCTTGATTTTGAGGAGCGCTCATTATTTCTGATGAGCGTTCTTTTTATTATAAGGAGGAACAGCAGTGGAATATTCAGAAGGAAATATCAGAGAGATCGGTTTTTCTGAAATATGCAGTCTTTTTCCTGAAAGAAGAAAGGATTCCCATAAGGGCGACTTCGGAAGGCTTCTTTGTATTACAGGAAGCAGGAGAATGCCTGGAGCGTCATTGATGTCAGCATATTCTGCACTAAGAAGCGGTGCAGGACTCGTAACAATTGCGTCAGCAGAGGAAAATATACCAGCACTGTCAGCACGTTGTTTTGAAGCAATGTTTCTGCCTTTGAAAACAGACGACAACGGGTTTATTACATGGCATGGCAATGAAGATATTCTCTGTGACATGATAAGCAAATCCGACGCTGTCCTGATAGGCTGCGGAATTGGATTAACGGAAGAAACAGTATTTCTGACAGAAAACGTCATAAATTTAACAAAATGTCCGCTTATCATAGATGCAGATGGTCTAAATGCAGCAGCCGGCAGCATAGATATTATTGCAGACAGAGAAGAACCTGTTATTCTTACTCCTCACCCGGGTGAAATGGCACGTCTTTCAAAAGTGTCTGTACAGGAAGTTCAGCGCAGCAGGGTATATACTATTAATAATATGATGAAACAATTACCAGGTGCAGTAATAGTATTAAAAGGATCCGGAACCCTTGTGGGATATAAAAATGAGCTTTGTATTAATCCCACAGGCAACCCGGGAATGAGTCGTGGAGGAAGCGGAGATGTTCTTGCAGGAATGATAGCCGCATTTGCCGCACAGAAAATCACGCCGCAGGACGCAGCAAAAGCAGGAGTATATCTTCATGGAATGGCAGGAGATATTGCAGCAGAAAAATTCAGTCATACCGCCATGCTTCCTCGTGATATAATTGAATGTATACCCGAGGTTTTTATGAAGGTAGAAAGAAACAGATAACACAGGACGTTAAATCATAGATTTTCCCGCCAAAGATACTAACAAGGAGATTAGAGGCTATGAAAAGACTGATTATGATTGTAACGGTATGTATTATTTTTTGCCTTTGTACGGCTTGCGGAAAAAGCAGCGGACTTTCTACCAGGGCAGAACAGAAGCTCAGCGGAAGCTTTTCATCAGATTTTACGATAGAGCTTGATGATTTTACCGCTGAAGGTATGCTTACAAGGTATGATTCAGGAATATGGAGTGTATATTTTGAATCGCCTGCTGAGGTTTCCGGTGTACAGCTTGATTTCAGCGGAGATGAAGTATCAGCTTCTTATAAAGGATTATCCTTTTCGGTTCCTCAGTCGGTACTTCCTTCAAAGGCTCTGCTTCTGCAGATGATCAGGGCAGTTGACGATACAGCATCTGAGGAAATGATAAATGGCAGCAAAAAGGATGACCTTATTGAAATTGAAGGTGAACTTGAAGGAGAACCCTATTTATTATTTCTGAACAGTGACGGTAGCCTTGCAGAATTCAGAATGGACAATATGGGCGGGTACATAGAATTCAGTGACTTTACATCTGAAATAAAAATGACAACCACAGCAGCAACTGTTGAGTCACTGATTATTACTACCTCCGACACTATTGAAAGCAATAACGAATCATAAAAAAGGGCAGCTCTTATAATAAAGGGCTGCCTTTATTATTTTGTATAACTATTATTAATAATTGCTTTACATACATATTTTCTTCGTAACATATGTAATAATATTATTTTTTTTAAGTGAAATAATTGTTGACAGGTTGTTGTATTTGTGATAGAATATAAATAGCCATATAATGATGAAGTGGTGAAATAATTGAAAGGATGATAGCTTATGAAAACTAAAAAACATCGGTTATTAAGCTCTGCGCTGGCAGCAATCGTAGCAGCATCGCAAGTTGTTACATCTTTGCCGTCAATCAGAGCGTCAGCTGATGTGACGAATGGCTGTACATCGGGTAATCCTGTTGATAATCTGTCTGCGAACAGCAGTGATCAGATTACTGACGTTGATCTCCTTGTTGGTCATGGCCATGCTCTGGCAGCTAATGCAAATTCGGTAGACCAGGTAATATCCAATGCAAACGCAACGTATTTTCTTGGTATCGCCAGCCAGTTTGCAGTATTTCTTGATGGCGATATGAATGTTACGGCAGCCGATTCGGAAGGACGTAACGCAGTAAAGGGAAACTTTACATTTACAGGCGGATATAACTATCAGGCGGGTGACGGTGACTACGGCACTTCCACTCCTCTGGGAAAGCTTGAAGAATATCAGAATGTTACAAACTTTGCTCATTTAATAGTAGGCGGAGAGAAAATATGCAGAGCAAACGTTCGTGACTATAAGGGTTCAAGTGACTGGAAGGAAATTGCTGTTTCCGATAAGTTCAGTCTGGAGTCATCCAACCATATGGTGGACGGTTCAGACGCACCCTACAGCAGCAGCTGTTCACACGTCAGCGGCGGTGATGAGCTTGCTCATTTCTGGAAAAGCAATGCTTTTGATGAAAACTTCTTTAATCAGCAGTTCAGTACAATAAATGAACGTTCAAATGCAGTGCTTGCAAAGGCTCCCACCGGTACTGTAACAATAAGCGGTGACAGTATTACCTTTGACGCAGGCGAAAACTGTACAGATAAGGTTATATATTTTAAG
>JBJERG010000071.1:0-8106 GCA_051882155.1 Ruminococcus sp. | reverse complement strand
CGATCTCACATTCAGAACTGAAACACCGTTTGTGCTGTAAACGATAGAAGCAGCCGCATTGTCATCTGTAGGTTCAGTGCTGCTGCCGCCCATTGCCGCAATTGCAGTAAATTCAGCGCCGTTTGATGCCATTGTGAAGTCAGCCGCTGTGCCGTTTGTATGACCCTGCTGAATGCCGCCTACATAGAGATTGTAAGCATTATTCAGAGCAACATTCGGAGAACTTACAAGAGCGTAATTGAACTTCTTGTTTGCAGTCATTTCCACAGCTGTCTGAGAACCTGTTTTAAGAGTGATTGCCTGGTTCTTAACCTGCTGTGATGCAAAGTCAAGGAGCATGATGTTCTGAGTAGAACCGCTCATGTTAATAGCTGCAAGGCTCAGAGCAGAATCAGTTATCTGATAATCTGTAGCAGTAGCAAGAACATTACCGCCTGTGATATTGAGCAGACCTGCATCGTCAAGACGGAAACCTCTGTCGCCCCCTGCGATAACAGTACCGCCGGAGATGTCGATAGAAGTTGCAGCCTGAATTGCATCATTGCCAGCCTTTACAGTAACACTGCCGGAGAGAATTTCAACATTTTCGCCCTTGGACTTCAGACCGTCAGCAGAGGAGTCAACAGTGATAACAGCACCGTCTACAGAAAGTGTATTGTCACCAACCAGTGCGTCTGCATCGGAAAGGGTGTCAACGTCTGTGTTTACATTGATAGTACCGCCGTTAAGCTTCAGATCCTTGTCGGAATAGATACCCTTGTTCATGCTTGATGTAATATTGAGAGTACCGGTGCTGTTCTTTGTGATTGTAAGATCTGTAAGAGCATAGATACAGCCGTCCATGCCGGTATAAGCAGCTGATGCAGTATCAGTAAGAGTATTTGTGCCGATTGCAGTGAGCTTGACCTTGTCTGCACTCTGAGCGTAGATGCAGGGCATTGTGCTGTTTGTGATAGAAACATTGTTAAGGGTAATTTCAGCCGCAGCAGCGTCAGCCACGATATCCGGAATATTTACAAGGATCTGACCCTCTGTCATAGTACCGTCAACAAGATATTTGCCGGAAGCAGAAACAGTAACGATATTGCCGTTTACGGAAACAACATTCCTGGAGTCGTTTTCAACAGTAATGCCGCTGTCGCTGAGATGAATCTTAACAGTGTCAGAGAAGGGAACAGAGATGTTGTTTTTAAGAATGGACAGGTCAAAAATATTAACTCTGCCGTCGCTGTTCATGTCCGCATTGGCTAAACCGTTTCTGCTGAGGGAGCTGATACGGTTAATGTACTTCTGGAGAACAACGGTATCAGCAACGCTTACGCTGCCGTCTTCATTGACATCACCGAGAGTAGAAGCAGCAGAAGCCTTCGGAACTGCAATTCCTGAACTTAAAAGGGACAGGCATATAAGACCCACTGCCGTTTTACGTGCAAATGATTTTTTCATGATTATTGCTCCTTTCATAATACAACCTGGATGAATCGGAAGTTAAAGTTCAACTTTTATGAGCTAAGTATAAAGCTTTTATCTTAAAGGAATCTTAAATTAGTGAATTATTTTAAAAGTTTGAGGAACCTTTTTGTCAAAAGGTACGCCAAAAAGGCTCTCCTGAAAGGAGAGCTGTCAGCGAAGCTGACTGAGAGGTTTAATGCTTTAATTTTTTGTTGGCTTTAATTTTTTGGTATAAAACCCTTCAGTCACGGCTTCGCCGTGCCAGCTTCCCTTTCAGGGACGCCTTTTGACTCGCAGAGTTTAGGCAATCACTCTAAATTATGGTTAAAGCAAAAATTCAGTGAAATATTGCCCTCCCTGCAGGGAGGGGCGGACCACCGAAGGTGGTGGGAGGGTTAAAAACCTTAATCTTTCAGTTGACTTTAAATTTTAGGTGAAAACCCTTCAGTCTTACCTTCGGCAAGCCAGCTTCCCTTTCAGGGACGCCAAAAAAGCCTCTCCTGAAAGGAGAGGGGAACCACCGAAGGTGGTGGAGAGGTTAAAAACCAAAATCCAAACCAATTCCATAAATAAAAAAAGAACTGCCGCAGAAAAATCCGCAGCAGTCACTTAAGGTTTAATCTATGATTGTCATAGAACCTATTGTAGTATCTTCAATTGTTTCAAAAGTAGCAGAATTATAAATATGGAATGAAAAGTCTACTTTTTCCATATCAGTTATACCGCTTTCTTCCAAAGAGCTTTTCATAAATTTAATTTTGTCTATTGCTGTTTTTCCGGCTGCAACATCAGATGAAAAAACAGGAGTTACCATCATATCGTTTACTGATACATCTCTTACCTGTACTGTCAGATTAATATCTGACAAATTTTCAATTTTAAGTTTAAGCTGCGGACCCAGCCAGTCTTCATCTTCACCAATATATGTGATTCTTACATAGTCTGACTCATACATTAAAAAGTTTTCTTCAGCCTTTTCCGTAGTTTTTTCGGTAGTCCTTTCGGTAGCTTTTTCCGTAGTCCTTTCGGTAGGTTTCTCTGTACTTTCTTCTGTAATTATTTCTGTAACCTCTTCAGATGAACTTTCATCTTTTGAAGAGTAGGTTTTATCAGTACCTTCGCAGCCTGCCAATAAATTCATACTAATACAAATAGCAGCAAATATAAGTAATTTCTTTTTCATTATATATTTCTCTCCTCTTATTAAATACTATAGGCAATGCACCAGATTATTCTGTTCTGCCTGTACTTTATATTATAGTACAAATAGTCCTATTTTTCAATTCGCAGAAGCCACAATAATTTAGTCTGTTTTTAGGACTATTTGTCCAATTATCCTGTAGTAGTATTCGGACTCATATATAATAAAAAGGGTGATACAATGTATTTAAGAATACGTGATCTGCGGGAGGACTATGATCTGACACAAAAACAGATATCTGCATATTTATTATGTGACCAGTCGCTTTATTCAAAATATGAAAGAATGGAGCGTGATCTGCCGCTGCAATTTGCAGTAAAATTAGCAGAATTCTATAATGTTAGTTTAGATTATCTTGTTGGTCTGACAGATGAAAAAAATCCTTATCCGAAAAGAAAATGAAAAAAGAATCTGTTTGTGCAAATACAGACAGATTCTTTTTATTGTGTATAGGTCACCTCTAAAAACCCTTCAGTCAGCTCCGCTGACAGCGTACCCTTAAGGGACGCCTTTTGACTCGCAGGGTTTAAGTAATTGCATTAAATTACAGTTTAAGCAAAATTTGGCGGTTATATAGGCTCTCCTGAAAGGAGAGCTGTCAGCGAAGCTGACTGAGAGGTTTAATGCTTTAATTTTTTGTTGACTTTAATTTTTTGGTATAAAACCCTTCAGTCTTGCCTTAGTCAAGCCAGCTTCCCTTTCAGGGACGCCAAAAAAGCCTCTCCTGAAAGGAGAGGGAAACCACCGAAGGTGGTGGAGAGGTTAAAAACCAAAATCCAAACCAATTCCAAAAATAAAAAAAGAACTGCCGCAGAAAAATCCGTAGCAGTCCTGGAAAAATCAACATATATTTTTCACAAAAATAAACATTGCGTCGCTGAGTCTTAAAGCAATGACAGAACCTCTCACACTGTAAGCGGCAAGTCCGCCCTTTCTTTTGTGAAGACAGCAGATTTCAGTGCCGGGAATCATGCCCAGGGAAAAAAGCCTGTCACGAAGAGAACAGGGCAGCTGAAATGAGGAAATTACTGCCTTTTCACCGCACATAATACATGAAAGAGGCTTGCACGGCATACACATATGCAACACTCCTTTGTATCATTATATGCAGTAAAGGAACTATTGCCATTACAGTGAGTGAAAATTGTCGTCATAAACGAAATAGGTGGTTTGTATTCCCTTTGAATTTCCAGAAACAGTAATTCCGCATATTCTTTCGGTTTCAAAGAAGCCTTCAGCGCCGGTGTAATCATTGACATCAAGAGGATAATATCCGCTTACAGTGATGTATCTCTTTTTCCATGCCTTTGAAGTGAGGTAGAAGCTTAATCTCATGGATTCGGAAGGGTCGTCAAGATACTGCCTGTCAAAGGGTATCTGCTTGTGACGTACAATGAAAAGCTCCTCTGCGTCGGGATTTGTGAGATTGTATGTGTCATAATTCCCTTCAATATCCTGCATATGAAAATCACTGATAATCCCTTGGGTGTTTATAGCAGTGCCGAAGGCAAGCATTTCACGCTTCATGAATTTTCTTGTATATGCTCCCGAATGAGGCCTCAGATAAATGGTATTTGCTGATCTGATGTAAGGGTATGTGTTGTAAAGCTTATAGCCTAAATTTACAACGCTGTCCCACATGGAGCGGTGTTCCTTTACATAGATGTAACTGCACACGCTCTCATCATTTTCCCATTTTATCTGAACAGGAAGGTCGTAATATTCAGTCATAAGCCTTCCAAGGGTCATCTGTGAATGAATGCCGGGTATCATCTGGTTATCAAGGAGAAGAGATGTAAAGCCACGGGAACTGATGTTCAGAACAGAAGCGCCATTCTGAGTGCGGTAATCCGAGCTGTCAATAAGTCCGTCGTGTATCATGGAATGGTTTATAAAGAAGCTTATTCTGTTGAAAACAGCGTTTTTCGGAAGGATATTACCGTAATCCTGTACTGATATGGAAAGTCTGGTATATGGAGTGTATTTGTCCTTTTTAAAGGTGAAATCTGTTATACCGTCAAGGCTGAAATTATCTCCCTCAGTTGTTTTGAGCATAACAAGAACATCATACATGGACATCCTCCTCATTCATTGCAGGTGAAGAAAGGGCAGTGATTTCAAGCTTTATGCTTATGCAGGGTTCTCCTGCCCTTTCATTTGCTGTATATTTAATCAGTCTGCACTCTGAAAAGTGCATCTGCCGTAAGGTTAAAGAAAACGAAGTTTCATTTTTTATGTAATCGTCAAGCCCCAGAATAAATCCTTCAGGCTCCTCATCTGTGACCCATATTCCCTCAAGGGAAATTCTTCTGAATCTTTCGGAAGAGCCTGTAACAAGCTCTCTGCCGCTTAACGCACTCTCCTCGGCAATGATCCGCTGACCTGAGATCTGCCAGCTGTGTATGTAGAAAATTATATTGCCAAGCTCAACTCTGAAGCTTATTTCAGAGGGTGAAAAGAAATTACTGTCAGTAAAGCTCATGTGTTTTCCTCCGTAAATGCGGTGTAAACCCCTTTTATTCTGAATTTTATCTCGGATATGTGAACGCCCTCGGAAATTCTGTCTGCTATGGAGCTTTCGGAAAATCCTGCAATGCCGAATCTGCCCTTTGCCATAACAGGCATAATATAGGCAGCTGCAATGCGTCTTAGCTCTGATATGCCGAATCTGAAGGGCAGGTAAGTCTTAACGGAAATCACCGCTGTAAGAGTATATCGTGTTCTGACGCCTTCGCACTGCATAATATCGGAGGAAATGCTTTCTGCACTGAGAATTATAACAGGTCTGTCTTTGGGAAGGGCATTTCCGCTGTGGGACAGCCTTACCTCGAAGGGACATACTTTTTCAAGGTCAGCCTTTATGGCGTCAAGTATAGTTTCTGTCAAGGCTCATGCCTCCTTTTCAGTGCTTATCATAACGAATTTGTCATCAGTAATATATCTGCTGCACAGGGCTTTAAAATAATCTGCCAGATATGCCGCAGAATGTCGTATATTGTCGGTGCTTCTGTCAATGAGAGCCTTGCCGTTTTCACTGCATACAGTAATGTCGCCTGCACAGAGAGCGTTTGTGTACATAACAAGAGCGTTTGCCGCCGCAAGCATATTTACGCAGTCAGGAGGATCTTCTGCATATTCCGGACGAATTCGCCCTTCCGTGTCACTGATTGCAGCTTCAATGTACATGATATAGGGAGTAGCTTCTTTTTTGTCCATGAAACTCAGAAATACAGCCTTTACTCTTTCGTAATTCATAAAAGAAGCACCTCCTTATCTTGTGCAGAAAGGAGAAAGGTCGTCCTTCCTTTCCGTTTTCTGCATGGGTGAAAGCTGAGATGAGAAATTTCTCTCCTCCATCTGCAAAAGCTCTTCTTTCAGCTCTAAAAGCTCAGAAAGCTCCATTTTCGAAACTATCCTTGAAAATGCCTTTTCCGTTTTGCCGCTTCTGAAAAATCTCAGCTTCATCACCTCTCTCCGGGTTTTGTCCTCAATGTCCGACAGAAGCCTTTTACAGCGGATAAGCTCTGTATTTATTTCAGCAGTTTTGCTGTCGCTGTTGCCGTAATGCTTCGTAACGCCTGCGTTTCTCTGTGCCGGAACAGCCACAAAGCTCCATTCATAGGCGTCGGTAATATCAGAAAGCACAGTATGGCAGACCTTTCCGTCGTATTCCTCACCAGTCATATGGCAGCAGGGAGATATTCTCTTATCCCTTCCGCAGATGCTGCATTTTTTTGAAGCAGCGCTTACAGATACGCTAACTTCCTTTTTGATGCCGCCGTCAATTTCACGTATAAGGTCCTCATTGCCGGAGGTTTTCACCATGTAGGCGTATGCGCAGAGAGATGTGTAACTTTCACCGGCTTTTGTGGTTTTATCCTTTTCCGTCACAAGCTCTGTCTGAAATATCCTTGCAGTCTGCTTTTCGCCGGAAGGGTCATGGTCGAATATGCCTGTTCTTCCAAGGAAAAGCTCCTTCATTTTTTCAAGGGAATCAAGGGAAAATCTTTCGCCGTCACGGTCAATTTCATTGTCACACAGCCTTACTCTGAAAATATACACCTCATCCGCCGTAAGTTCACGGCGGGTAAAGGTGTTGAGCTGTGTGAGCATTTCAGGTGTAATTTCCATAAAATGCTCCTTCCTTTTTTACTTTGTCAGAATATGTACAGCGTCCTTCATAATGGTGCGGAAGCCTGTCTGTACGGAAACGGTGATTGTAGACAGCTGACTGTCAATAAGCTTGTCGGTTTCCATAATAAGGTCGGTGCCGGTGATCATTTCCAGAGCGAAATCCCTGTCAATGCCGATAATTGTATTGTCGTCAAGCTGAGCAGTTTTCAGAAGACGTGCGCCGAAGGGCAGCATAGCTTCGCCTGCATTTTCAGAGGAGGATTCCAGCATCTGTTCCATAGTGAGAATGCCTGCCAGTACAGAGGGAGAAGCAAGAACAGTGTTGAGGTTGAAATCCTTAAACTTTCCGCAAAGCTCTGCAAGGTCGCTGTATGCAAAATCAGAGCCTTCCGCAGCAGTGGAAGAGCCTGCCCCGGTTTTCAGAACGGCAACAGCCGCCTTTACAATGGCATTGCCAAGCTTTATGCCCACGCTTCTGAGCATTACAGCCAGAACATCAAGGCGCTGCTTACGTACAGCCTCATAGGAAATGTGAACGGCACGGGCATATTTAGTCAGTGCCAGAGGAGCAGTCTGCTCAGTGATCTCTGTAACAGGAAGATCGCCCTTCTGTGCAGTTACGGTGTCGTAGGAAACGGAATCATCAATGGCACAGCCAAGATACTGAGATGAGCTGCATACAGTCTGTACAGCAGAAATATCCGAAACAACAGAGCTGTCAATGCCCTGGCGTATCGCTCTGCGGATAAATTCCGGGAAAAGCACTGCGCTTTCCGTTGTGGTGAAGAATTTCTCCACACGGTCACAGCCCTTACCGCTGATGCGGATATCAAAACGCTTCAGCTGACGTTCATAGGCGTCAAGACCTGCAAGAGGCGTATCCTCATACTGAGATGAGGGATCCAGTGCTTCAAGAGCCTCAGTAAAGCTCTTGTCAGACAGATGATAAAGACCTTTTTCAAGACGAATATTGTTATACATAAAATTTTCTCCTTTCAAAATAAACATTGATTTAAATTGTGGTTACGGGTAAAGACCCTCCCACCACCTTCGGTGGTCCGCCCCTCCCTTTCAGGGAGGGCTGATAACGGCTCAAATCCAAGTAAACTGTAATTTAAAGAATTGCTTAAATCCTGCGAGTCAAAAGGCGTCCCTGAAAGGGAAGCTGGCACGGCGAAACCGTGACTGAAGGGTTTTCACCTAAAATTACAGTCAACTGAAAGATTAAGGCGTCAAACCCTCCCACCGCCTGCGGCGGTTTCCATCCCTACAGGGAGGGCTGATAACGGCTCAAATCCAAGTAAACTGTAATTTAAAGA
>JBJERG010000070.1:0-1794 GCA_051882155.1 Ruminococcus sp. | reverse complement strand
GTATGCCAGCTTACGCTTGCCCCATTCATCAACGTTCTCCAGTGTAGCTGCCTCTTCGATCTTGGTCTTGAACTTTGCCACCAGATCCTTTACAGCGTCCTCACCGTTTGCCAGGCTGTATACTGCCATCAGCTCGTACTTCTCAATCTTCTTTGCCATTTGAATACACCTCCTTCTGGATTTCGTCTGCACATCTTAAGTGCAAACAAGGATAACGTATCTATTTTAACATACCATTTTCTGTTTGTCAAGGCTTTTTGAGATTTTTTTGCCCTTTACGCAAATTTATGAATTTTGCCTGCAATCATCAGTTTATAAAAGCACAAGTATATAAAAAGCCGCCGAGGTCAGAACCAATTCAATTGCCAGTGAAAGGAAAATATATCCTATGCTTGTTCCTCCGGCTATCCGCAGACGTGACTGAATGTCCATAAGGCTTGCATTACTTTCTCTGATATTCTTTATTTTCTTCAGACAATGCCTGTAATAAATATAATTTCCGAAGAGAAACAGCAGAATGTGCATTGCCATTGAAGCGTATGTTCCGAAAAGATTAAGGCGGTAAAGCAGACTGTAATTTGCTTCTACAAACTCCGCAAGTACGGCTGCTTTTTCGCTCAGCATATTATACATATCTGTTCCCAGTTCTGCCTGCTGAGAACGAAGCATCATGATCATACTGTTAAGATTTGCTGACGCTGTGAAAAAAAGCCCCGGGATATTCAGCAGAAAGGTTACTGCTATAATAGCTATCGTCCACAGCCACATTTTTCTGTAGGCAAACCAGAACTGGGGAAATAATACGCACATAAAGTTTGGTGCAAGCTTTCTGCCGCTTCCGTGAAAGAAACGGAACCTCATAAGAAAATACGACGTATTCTTTCCCACGAAATCCTTTATCTCGCCTGCCCTTGCTCCGCCGATATTCTCGGAAGGATCCTCGGCGCCGAACATATTAACTCCGCCGGGAAATGCTCCCTGCCATCTGTTGTCGCTGTCAGCGCCGGCAAAACCGCCCTGAGTACCGCCGTTTTCTCCCTCAAGCGGCTTTCCGCAGTGAGAACAGAATGTACTGCCCCTGCTGTTCAGTTCACCGCAGCTTTGGCATATGACCCTTTCACGTTCCTTTTCTTCCTCGTTATTATTGGGATTTTTCCAGGTTTCGCCCTTTTCATGAAGCTCTGTATTTATGCAGTGACCGTATTCATTCCAGCAGTCACGGTGATATGGAGTGCCGCACTGAGGACATACAACTATGTCATCATCCGGCTCAAATTCATTTCTGCAGGCTATGCAGGTGCATTTTCTGTAATCAGCCATTTCCCGATTCCTTTCTGACTGTCATTTTTATTTCTAAATTATATTATACCACATTATTGTCTGTTTTTCAACAAAAATTTTTCCTCACAGCAAAGTGTCTGCATTTTGCATAAAGGCAATACCGCACAAAGACTGTGCGTAAGATGCGCCGTCAGATTTTTTGTGAAATATGACGGAAAGGCTGCAAGCAGATTGCGTGCAGAGCCGTCAGGCGTGCTTTGTGCGGTGTTGCCTAAAATATTCCCGAAGGCAATCCCTATGTGTCAATATTAAACAAAAACAAAAAAACTGTTTGCACATACGGTAAATTTGTAGTATAATAGTATTATGGTATTTCAGGACTATATTTATTTACAGAAAGGAAAAGCTTCATGGTATTATTAGACGAACTGCGTGTGGCTATGTGTGACCACCGTGAGGATATGAAGGAATTATACGACGTTCTGGGACTGGAAAAGGTAAAGGCCCAGATCG
>JBJERG010000069.1:0-1805 GCA_051882155.1 Ruminococcus sp. | reverse complement strand
GGCTTATCTGAACATTGCCCCTCTGTTTTACTGCCGCACCGGGGCAAATCTTTGCATAATGAAAAATCCGAGAGGGCTTTGAAAGCTCTTTCTGTATCCTTCGGCGGAGCTTCCGTAAACCATTTCATTGCAGTCAGATACTTTTCCTTTGCAGACAAATTCTCATCATCTACCATATCAAAAAACCTTATCCAGTCACGGAAATCTGTTGCAACAGAATAATATTCACCCTCAATTTCTACGGAACAGGGCAGTGCATCTGTCAGCAGATTCATGCAATATCTCCGCCTTTCGGGGCATATTTCTCTGAGATTTCAGCAAGGCGTTTGTTCGATTCTCTAACCTGTGCGGATACAAAACAAAGAAACACCTCATATGTTTCATCACATAAGCGCTTGCTGTGATTATCTCCGAAGAGAAACTCAGCAGTGCCTACACCGAAAATGCTGTCAAAAAATGCGCCTATTGCACCGCAGTATGCTTTTATGAATCCGGCAGGGTCAGTCATCCGATCCGGAACTTTCGCCCTTGACAATGCAATAACAGCGTTTTTGTATTTGACTGCACACTCATAATCATCAAAATCAAAAGGGAATGAACGTCCGTGATAAACCCATACAGGCTGCATTATTCGTCACTCCTTTTATTCAGACTTTGTAATAGTAATTGCATATGTAGAAACTGCGCCGCTCTTATTCAGCATGATAACAACGCTGTTTGTACCTGTATTGAGGGTAATATTGCTGAGTGAATCCACGGTTACGCCGTTTACCATGTATGAAAGTGTAAAGCCGCTGGCAGCCGTACAGTTTATTGTAACCTTAGCGGCGGTTGCCGTCATCTGATAATAGAACTTGTTCTGGTCAAATGCAGTGGGGTCTGTGAAGGTTGCTCCTGTTACGGTAAGGGTGCTCAGCAGCGGCGCATCTGTATCAAGTCCTGCATAACAGCTCTGCCAGTCTGATGTGGCAGAGGAAACCTTGATTTTTTCAAGCTCACCACGTGCCTTGAACGTACCGGAATATGTAAGGCAGTCGGTTGAATCGCCGTCCGTATCGGGAATTACAGCGTACTGTCTGCGGTATGCGTCAGCGTAGAATTTGCCGCTGCCCTCTGTTACCGTGGTCATATCCACAACCAGAATCTCACGGACAGCCGCCTGTCCTGTCAGTTCATTTTCGGTGATATTGATAATATCATCATGGACAGGATTTCCCATGTGGCGGTCAAATGCGTATGACTTGGAAGTGCTGTAGCCTGTAATATCCGTTCTGTCAAAATCCTCGTCAACATAGCGGCGTGTAAATTCCTTTGCGCCACGGCTGGTTTTCAGATCGGTGAAGCCCTCCATTTTGGTGAATGTGTGGCTAATTGCCGCACCGATTCCAAAAAATGCGAGTTTGCCGGTGCGTTTTACAAGTTCGGTTTTTCCTAAGTTTTTACCCATGTTAAATTCCTCCTTCATGTGTATAGCGGTAGTCCTGCATATACACAAAATTCATTGTTATCTGATAACGTGCAGTGCTGTCGCCTGTATCAAATGGATAGCCACCTGACAGCACTTCAATATACTGGGGTGTGCGGTATTTGTCCAGAACGGGAAGATTTCCTGCATCAGACTGTGATTCAACCCAGTCAGCAAGTTCTTCGTAAAAGCCGGAATTTGCAATGTTTTGCAGGGTATCCGGACCGTAGCTTTCACGTGATGCAAAAACAAAAGGAAACTGCCTTATACTGCTTCCGGATGTATATTTTCGCAGAACAGGATTCACAGGCTGGTCTGCGTCAATTGTGTATCCAATGCC
>JBJERG010000068.1:0-8218 GCA_051882155.1 Ruminococcus sp. | reverse complement strand
AATGTAATTTTATCCGTACATGAACAAAATACTTTTGGTGAAATTTTCTTATACGGAAAATGCAGCACTTATCCTGTAAGTATTATGGCTTCCGAAGACTCCGAAATACTGCTGCTGGATTACAAAAAAATAAATAAGATATCCGGCGTAAGCATTGAAGCACAAATGACACTTAAAGAAAACATTCTCACTGCAATGGCAGAAAACAGTCTGCTTCTGCACGGTAAAATTGATATAATATCAAAAAGAACAACAAAGGAAAAGATAATGGCGTTCCTTATAAAAGAATCGGAAGCTGCTGAAAGCCGTGAATTTGACATTTCATTTGACAGACAGACTCTTGCAGATTATCTCGGCGTTGACAGAAGCGCAATGTCTACCGAAATAAGCAGACTTCAAAAGGAAGGCAGGATAGAGGTTCACAAAAGACATTTTAAAATTCTGAAATAAACAAAAGGCAGCCGGGGCGTAACAATTAACCCTGACTGCCTTTTTAAAACTGGTAACGCTGATTTTACAGCACAAAAGCATCACTCATAACGCAAAGCGTCAATAGGATTGAGGTTAGAGGCTTTTATAGACGGAATAAGTCCGAACACAATTCCTACTACCATTGAGAACAAAACTGAAACAACTATTGAAACTGAGCTTATTGCAACAGGAACAGAAGCTACCTTCGAAATCAGCTGAGCAAGGCCTATTCCTATTCCCACTCCGATAATGCCGCCGATACTTGTAAGCACAGAAGCTTCTGTCAGAAACTGAAAAAGAATTCGTCTTTTTTTAGCGCCAACTGCCTTTTTAAGTCCAATTTCACGTGTACGCTCTGTAACAGAAACAAGCATTATATTCATAACTCCAATGCCGCCCACAAGCAGGGAAATGCTTGCTATCCAGATGAGCATTGTATTTGTGGAAGAACTGAGATCCTGCAGTGATTTCGCCTGTCCCAGAATATCCTCGCTCTGATATTTCACCTGTGATTCGCTGTCATCTGATGACTGTATCGTTGTATTCAGAATATCAGAAACCTTTTTTCCCACTGCAGGCATACTGTCTGTATCCACAGCCTTTGCAAGACAGCTTTCCGGCTCGTCAAATTTATATGCAATGGGCCATGAATTGCCCGGAATAAACATTTTTCCGCCTGATGTCTGCATATATGTCCAGTATTCTTCTTCTGAATTTATTACAGGCTCAAAGGGATTTGATTCTACTGCAACGCCTACTACAACAAAAGGTTCATTACCTATATCTATTACCTGACCAATGGGATCTTCAGAGGAAAACAGACTCTTTACTGCGGTATTGTCAATAATAATAACCTTGCGATTATCATTATATTCCTGCTTTGTAAAACCTCTTCCCTTCTGAATCTGATATCCTGCTGTATCAAAATAGTTCTCATCTATACCCAGCATTGTACCGCTGAACTGATTGTTGCGGTAATAAACATTCTCACAATAGGAACGTGTCCTATAAAATGAAACTTTTTCCACCTCGTCAAGCTCTGCTATCTGCCTGCGTATATCCTCGGAAACAACGGTCACACCTTCCGGCGATTCCTGATATGCAAAATCATATGGGTAATCATTCTGATAAAGCTGAACGGCAACTGCATTGTTTCCCGCACCGATGAGGTTGTTCTTGATCTGCTCATTCGTTCCCTTTATAGTTGATACAATAGCAATAATTGCGGCAATTCCTATAATAATTCCCAGCATTGTAAGAATTGAACGAACCTTGTGCGATAATATTCCCTGCAAGGACAAACGTATATTTTCCAGCATATGTCACATCTCCTTTAATAAATCGTGTTGCTGTTTTCCTTGACAAGAGCGCCTTCAGTTACATACTTGCCGTATGGGAAGCAAATTTTGTCTGATTCACTTAGTCCGGAAATTATTTCAATTAAATATCCGCCGCTAATTATTTTGCCGGTCTGAATTATCTGCTTCTGCAGTCTGCCCTCTTCAGATTCCTTCATTACATAGTACTGACCGTCTGCCTGCCTTACGTAACTGAGAGGAATATAGAAATTTCCATTTTCAGCTTCATTGGAAAAAGTAATGCTTACGTAATTTCCAACAGTGAGTCCGCTTGATTCTTCAACAACTGCACGGAAGGGATAAAGACTGTTATTAGGATTTTGTCCGTAATTCTGATAATTATATGAAGTCGGCGTCGTAAATATCTCAGTAACCCGTGCAGAAACAACTTCTCCTGTTTCCCATGAATTAACATTCAAAATTGAGCCTACAGTAATTTTATCAAGATTTGTTTCGCTTACGCTTCCTTCAATCAGAACATCTCCTTCGCCCTGGACAACAAGATACGGTTCACCGATCTCAAGTTCCTCCACAGACGCTGCTAATTTAGTAACTACTCCGTCTATCTTAGCAGTTTCCTCAGGATTATGCTGCTTCTCAAGTGCGCTGTCATATTCTATCTGAGCCTTCTTAACCGCAATTTCCATGGAACGGATCTCTGTTTCCTGCTGAGAAATCTTATACTGAAGCTCAGAACGAGAATACATATAGTTTTCCGAATCATTATTTGACGCAAGCGGAACAATAAATGATACAGGCTGAATAAAAATGTCGGTCTGAGTTTCAGTGTCAGTTTCAGTTTCATCCGGAACATCAGAGGGAATTTCTGTGGGCGCTTCTGTCGGTTCATCATTATTTGAAGGCTCTTCTTCGCCTGATCCTGCGGGATCATAATCAAAAGAACCTCCAACCTGTATAATGCCATACCATACTCCGCCGCCGCTTATCTGTACACCGCCGTCCTCAGTAAGAGTAATACGTTCGCCTAAAATCCAGTCTTCCGGATTTATTCCGGAAAGAGAACCGGATGAAACCAGCCAGGCATATGGTGCATACCCTGTTTCATCATAAACTACAAACACTGCTGAAGTGTTTGTGGTTATAAGCTGTTCAAGCAGAGATTTGCGTACAATGGTGGTTCCTTTGCAGGCAAACTGATAAGGATCACCGGGCATACCATTTCCGTCTGCTGCCTGGTTTATATCCGTAACCTCAGAGAGAATATTTGACGGAATATCCGGATCTTCCGGAAAATCCGGTTCAAAGGGATAATCAGGAACAGAAGGCGCTTCTTCTGACGGACGAAGGCTTTTTAATCTGTCAAGTTCCTTTTTCGCCTGACGAACATTATCCTCCGCTAATGCAAGACTTGTCTTTTTTTGTGCCACATCAAGAGCAACTGCCGTCATATCATACTCAAGAAGCGGAGTTCCCACTGTTACAGCATCGCCCTCATTTACAAGGACCTTCTCCACAAGCTGGTCACTGGATAAAACAATGCTCTGGGAATTACTTTCAGCAACAATGCCGTCCATATATAATTCATCAGCCCAGTTCTGCTGCATTAAATTCGAAACAGAAATAACTTCTACCCTGTGTTTATCTGCCTGACTTTTTCTATAAAATACAACACCGCCTGTAACACCGCCTGCAATAAGCGTAAGACTCACAGCAACCGCAAGAATCTTCTTTCCTTTTGTCATAATACTTCGCCCTCCTGCTTTTCATCAGCTCCTGTAAATCTTCCCTGCATGAGCCTTCCGTCACGTATTGTAACGATTCTGTGGGCATGATTTGCTATTTCCGATTCATGAGTGATCATTACTATGGTTACGCCCTCTTCATTCAGCTGCTGAAACAATGACATAACCTGTTCACCGGAACGTGTATCGAGAGCACCGGTAGGTTCGTCCGCAAGAAGCATCCGAGGATGACTGATCATTGCACGTGCAATGGCAACTCTCTGCTTCTGTCCTCCTGAAAGCTGCGTAGGCTTAAAGTTCATTCTATCCTCCAGTCCCACACGTGCAAGCATTTCCTTAGCTCTTTGCAAACGTTCTTTCTTCTTTACACCTGCATATAAAAGCGGCAATGCAACATTTTCAACAACAGTTTGTCTGGGCAGAAGATTAAAATTCTGAAAGACAAAACCTATTTTCTTGTTTCTGATAACTGAAAGCTGATTATCAGTACATCTGCCTACATCCTGTCCGTCGAATTTATATGTTCCGGAGGTCTGAAGATCCAGAAGTCCTATAATATTCATAAGCGTAGATTTTCCCGATCCTGACGGACCCATTATGGCTAAATATTCGCCCTCATCAACGTTAAGGTTAATATCAAAAAGTACAGGAACAGGCTCTTTTCCCTGATAGTATGACTTACAGATATTATTCAGCTCAAGTACCATCAAAAGCACCGCCTTCCTCTACAGGCAGATCACCGTCAATCAGCATATCATCATCTATAGGCATTTCGCCATCTATAGGAATTTCGTCGTCTATCGGCATTTCACCATCTGCAGGAATTTCGCCGTCTATTGGCATTTCACTGTCTATCGGCATTTCACCATTATCTGCATTTGCAGCCTCTTCTTCATTTGTTGTTACACGCATACCTTCTTTATAAGAAGCTGACGGAAATGCAATCAGATCATCATCTTCCAATCCGCTGACTATCTGACAGTCACCCATCATTTCATCGCATTCACCAAGCTCAACCTTTCTCTTTTCAAGCTTGTCGCCTGAACCTGCTGCCCAAACATAGCTTTCACCGTCTTCATCTGTAATAATATAGTCCGAGTAAAGCCATATGCCTTTCTTTTCAACAGTACTTTCCTGATTAGGTGAAACAAGAATATGCTGACCAAGCATGAGTCCTTCACTTGAATCAAGTGTTATATAGAATGGATACTTTGAAGCAGTTGTCATTTCATCGCTGTTATAGTACATCATATTATTCTGATCGTTTTCAGCCTCAGTACCTATTTCGGTTATTGTTCCGCTCCATACCGTATCATCAATTCGGGAATGCACTGCTACAGGTTCATCAACATAGATCATGTACATATTCTGCTCACTGGCAACACATTTTACACGAAATTCTCCATCGGACATAACCTTCATAAGAACATCTCCGCCTTCATTCTGGAGATTTTCCACAGTTTTAAGAGACTGAACTGTTCCTGTAATTTCTGACTTTACAGTTGCATTTTTTATTGTTTTGCTTAATTTCTCAAGTTCAATTTCTTTCGTCTTAATATCATACTTCGTCTTGGCGATATCCGTTTGAAGTGACTGGATCTGGGTTGTATAAGAAAGCTGATCGTCTGCATTAGCTTTCATCTTTTCACTTTCCAGCTGCTCTATCTGTTTTTCATTTGCAGTTATTTCATTCTGCATTCTTTCTATTTCCACTTCACCCTGCTGCAATTCCAGCTCCATTGCTTCTACGTCATATGTAAAAAGAGGATCGCCTGCCTTTACATGATCGCCCTCCTGAACTGAAATTTCTGAAATCGTTTTAGAGATATCTACCTTTATATCAACCGTTTCCTGAGGCTCAACAACGCCGGAAAACTGAAGATTTGCAGCTGATACCGAGGCTGTATTCACTTCAGAAACAGCACAGACATATGCCAGACCGTCAACACTGCTTCCTTTCCCGTAATATCTCCATAAACATATACCGCCTGCTGTCACTGCAGCAGCAGTAATTCCCGCTACAGTTCCTATTATGATTTTTTTGGATTTTCCCATTATTACTCCTCCTTAATGCAGAAAATTATCTTCTGCACTTATATTCACAGCTGTTTTACGTGTTGCATATGCTATGCAACACTATGTTACATAGTATAGCACAGCATTCAGATTTTGTCAAGTGCATTTTTATAGCAGCTATATATACAGACGCAGTTTTCTGCAAAATGGTTTCAATTAATTTTGAATAAAGTCAGCTGCTCATAGGGCTCAGGGAATTCATTTATATATCTGAAGCATTCATTTATGTTATGAATAATCCCATGGGAAGCACACTTTTTTCGAAAAATATCCATAAGCTCTCTGCTTCTGTCACTTACAAGCTCATAGGCACTGCCATATCTTCTGATATACCGTTCTTTGATTCCGGGAAAATATTTATCCAAGGTTGCATAGAAATATTCTCTGTTTCCTTCTCTGAGAGTCATACCCATTCCGAAGCATACAACGCCTCTTACCTTTGCATGAATGCAGTAATCCATAATTCCATCAATATTCTCCCTGGTATCATTTATATACGGAAGAATCGGAGTAAGCCATACAATTGTGGGTATACCGTTATCGCCAAGTATTTTCAGAGTTTCAAAGCGTTCCTTCGTTGTACTTACATTCGGCTCGATTATCTGGCAAAGCTCCTCGTCATAAGTTGTAAGAGTCATCTGAACTACACATTTTGATTTCTCATTGATACTTTTTATCAGATCAATATCTCTGAGTATTTTTGCAGATTTAGTCAGAATCACTGCTCCGAATTCATAATTATCTATAATCTCCAGACATCGTCTTGTCAGTCTAAGTTTTTCCTCGCAGCCCATATACGGATCACACATTGAACCGGTGGAAATCATACATCTTTTTCTTTTGGTGCAAAGAGAACGTTCAAGTAATTCCGGGGCATTTTCTTTTACTTCAATATCCTCAAAATCGTGGGTAAAACCATAGCATTTGCTCCTGCTATCGCAGTATATGCAGCCATGTGTGCATCCACGGTACAGATTCATTCCATTCTTTGCAGACAGAATGTTTTTTGCCTTTACAAAATGCATTGCAAATCACTCCCATATATTAAGTCAATCGTTATCTGCCATTTTCTTTTTACGCTTTTTTACATACTCTGATAAAGGCTGTCTCATCTGAATAAAGATAACCGCAGCAAACACAAGAGCGCACCCGGTCAATTCTCTGACTGATAAATGTTCATTCAGAATAAGCCAGCCGGAAAGAGCTGCAAATACTGACTCAAGACTCATAATAAGAGTTGCTGATGTAGGATCTGTTCTCTTCTGTCCGAGTATCTGAAGTGTATACGCAACACCGCTGGACATTATTCCTGCATAAAGTATAGTATATCTGGCATTAAGTATACTTACCATATCCGGCTTTTCAAATATGAACATACATACGGACATGAGAATTCCTGCTGTAAAGAACTGTATACATGACATAAGCATTCCATCGCAGTTTTTTGAGCAGAAAAAATCTATTACAATAATGTGCAGTGCGAAGAAAAATGCACAGCACAAAACAAGAACATCACCTTTTCCGATAGAAAATCCCTCTTTTATACAAAGAAGCCAGAATCCTGCGGCTGCAATTGATACGCATATCCACACCATAACAGAAGAACGTCTGTAAATTACAAGCTCTATAAGAGGAACTATTATTATGTACAGTGCCGTTATAAATCCTGCTTTTCCAGCAGATGTCATACTGATACCGAACTGCTGAAATGAACTTGCTGCAAACAGAAATAGTCCGCATACAACACCGCCTGTAACTGTAGATTTCAGATTCGTTTTTCTTCCTTTTTCTGAATATTTATCTGACTTCTTATCTATTTTGCTGAAAACAAAAATTACAGGTATCAGCACCATTCCGCCAAGGAATGATCTCATGGCATTATATGTAAATGGTTCAACGTAGTTCATACCCTCACTTTGCGCCACAAATGCAGTGCCCCAGATAATCGCAGTTATAAGCAGCATTATATTTCCACATAGTCTTTTATTCATTGTTTTTTCTCCGTTTCTTTTTAATAAAAATAATTTTATTAAAGACATTCTTTAAAGTCTGACAGAACATAAAACCGGCAGTCTGAATATAAAGACAGACTGCCGGAAAATTATTCAGGATCACTCAGATACAATAGGCAATGATTTTATGTTGTTTACAATAAAACGAAGAAGTACCAGTGAATCCTGCGTATTGATTTTATCATCATAACAGCAGTTAGCATTCCTTTTCTGCTCATCATTAAGGTTGATTATCTGTGAAATAGCCTTGTTAAGATAAACTACGTCAATAATGGAAACTTCATCATCAAGATTTACATCGCCATATAAAGCAGCAGGAATATCAATGCTTACTGTTGTTGTATCAGATGTTTCAGAAACGGTAGTGGTTGCAGTTGTAGTTGTGGTTGTGGATGTAGTTGTTGTAGAAGTTGTTGTGGTAGTTGTTGTATCCGAAACATCCGGATTATCATTATCATACTCATAGTAAAGAGTAATTGACTTATAGGCAACATTTATATCGCTTCCGTCTTCATTTTTTTCTGAAGACGCCCACCAGTTCTGAAGCTCGGTATATGTGTCACCTATTGAAGCATTGACAGAATCTCCGTCGCCGTTG
>JBJERG010000067.1:0-1817 GCA_051882155.1 Ruminococcus sp. | reverse complement strand
TTGCATCACTATCTATATGTTGTCCACCACAAAGAAATTGCCAATAACCATCTTCATCATGAGAAACATACAATATTGGTTTATTCTCGTTCAGAACATGACAACAGGTAAAGCAAGCAGTGTTTGGACAATCTTCAAACGGAAAATTATTCATAATATCATCTCCACAAATTCAGATTTATCCCTCAATCTATAGAAAATCCGCCTCCGATAAACCTACCGAAAGCGGATTTATAGTCAAAAAGAAAACTTACTTGATCAAGCTTGCAATTTCATCAGCGAAGTTGTCAACTCTCTTTTCTATACCCTCGCCACGCTCATAGCGTACAAACTCAACGATCTTCGCACCCTTTGCGATGCTGTCAACATACTGCTGAACGTTCATAGAGCTGTCCTTAACAAATGTCTGCTCAAGCAGGCAATTCTCGGAATAGTACTTGCCAACCTTACCTTCAGCGATCTTTTCCTTAACCTGATCAGGCTTGCTTGCCATCTTAGGATCCTCAGCCATCTGAGCCAGGATGATCTTCTTCTCGTTCTCGAGAACATCAGCCGGAACGTCTTCTCTCTTGAGGTAAGGAGGATTCATAGCTGCAACCTGCAGTGCGCAGTCCTTAGCAGCTGTCAGAACGCCCTCTGTAGCCTCAGGAGCCTCAGCCTTAACAATAACGCCGATCTTACCGCCGCCATGGATATAAGGAACAAGGATACCTTCCAGACGAATAAAACGACGGATCTGGAGATTCTCACGGATCTTCAGGAACAGTTCCTGGAGAGCTTCCTCAACAGTAGCTGTGCCGCCTGCAACAGTGCAAGCCTTGAGAGCCTCAATGTCAGCAGGATTCTTTTCAATGATTGTATCAGCAACAGTGTTTACGAAAGCCTTGAATTCATCAGTATTTGCAACGAAGTCAGTTTCAGAGTTAACCTCTACAACTGCGCCGATTGTATTGTCAGCGTTTACCTTAGCTACTACCATACCTTCAGCTGCAACTCTGTCAGCCTTCTTAGCCTGGCTTGCAAGTCCCTTTTCACGGAGCAGCTCAATTGCCTTTTCTACATCGCCGTCAGTTTCAGTCAGAGCCTTCTTACAGTCCATCATGCCTACGCCTGTCATTTTGCGCAGCTCGTTTACATCTTTAGCAGTAATTGCCATTTTTATTTCCTCCTATTATCTTTTTCTATTCAGAAAAACCCGAATATGAACACCTACATATTCGGGTTTAAAGTCTTATTCAGCAGCAGCTTCCTCAGCAGCTGTTTCTTCAACAGCAGCTGAGGCAGATGCATCAGCGCCCTGTCTGCCTTCGATGATAGCGTCAGCCATAACGCCTGCAATCAGACGTACTGCACGGATAGCGTCATCATTGCCGGGAATTACATAGTCGATCTCATCAGGATCGCAGTTTGTATCTACGATTGCAACAATCGGGATATTCAGCTTCTTAGCTTCTGCAACAGCGATTCTCTCCTTGCGGGGGTCAACGATGAACAGAGCGCCCGGCAGCTTCTTCATATCCTTGATACCGCCCAGGAACTTTTCAAGCTTCTCGATTTCGAGCTGCAGCTTACCAACTTCCTTCTTAGGCAGCAGGTTGAATGTACCGTCATTCTCCATTTCGTGGAGCTGTTCCAGTCTTTTGATTCTTCTCTGGATAGTTGTGAAGTTTGTCATCATACCGCCCAGCCAACGTGCGTTGACATAGTAAGCACCTGCACGGATAGCTTCTTCCTTAATGGAATCGCCAGCCTGCTTCTTTGTACCTACGAAAAGTACAGACTCGCCCTGTGCAGCAATGTCACGAACGAACATATAA
>JBJERG010000066.1:0-8259 GCA_051882155.1 Ruminococcus sp. | reverse complement strand
GAGTCCCCGATGGCCCACCACCTTTTTAGCCCTCACTTGAAAAAGTGAGGGCTTTTTGTTTACATTATGCACATAAAAACCGATATATTTATTATAAAATTACATATATAATATAATTATGAAGTTACTATTCTATTTATAATTATATTAGGAAGTGAAAATAATGAAAAAGTTAAGTATTATTCTTGCAGCAGTTTTTGCAATGGGCGGTATGATTTTAAATACCGGATGTATAGCAGGTAAAGCCGTGGCTAATTATGCTATTGAATCAAAGGAGTCAGACGCTAAAAATGAGCTTTCTTCCGTAGTTGCAGCTTCACAGACTATTGTGTCCTCTGCCTATGCAAGCAAAGACGGTATGTATACTAACAACAATATCGGTGTTTCTATTGAGGTGGTTGCTGAAAGCACAGAGTTTAACGGTGATTTTACTCCGGAAGCTCTGGACTGTGTAATTGAACTTGCTGAAGTTGAAGGTACGCTCTATAAAGTTTCTGTTTCAAATGCCGTTATTACATTTGTTCAGTATGAAGCTGAAAATGGCATTAAGGTTCAGTATTCATACGGCTCAAATGAAGTTGGCTCATATGAAGTTGTTGACAGTTTTGATTAATAAACTGTAAAAACATTAAAACAGGCATGAGGAATTATATCTTCATGCCTGTTTCGTTTAATGAAAAAAGATTGTTTTAATATTTTGATTTGTATTTTTTTCTGTATTGATACAAACTCACAGCTTATACTGCATAAAATTCCCGTTTCCGGTAAAACCGAAGGAGGTATAAAGTTTTACGCCCATATCGGACGCAGTAATCTGAACTGTTCCGCAGCCTTTTCTTCTTGCCTCATTTACAACTCTTGAAAGCAGTTCTTTAGCTATACCACGTCTGCGGTATGCCATATCGGTGTACATACTTGAAAGAAGACCTATTTTTCCGCTGGGACAGCCAAAATAAGGAGGCTTTTCCACAATAGAAATACCGCTGGTGGCGATTATTCTGCTTTCGCATACTGCAACCCAGGAAATAAAGGTTTCATCAGCCATATGACGGGCGTAATAATCCCTTAATGCAGGAGCAAGGTCAGTATTTTCCTCCGCACCCTCTTCACGCAGCTGAGCAATGCGCATTTTAATAAATGTTTCCACATCATCTTTTGTGAGCCTTGTGTATAATATTTCCAAGCAGTTTCACTCCTTTTTATCAGACTCATTTCTGACCTCACGCAGCTTTTTCAGCTTCGGTCTTGCAACAATAAAAGCCGTGGTACCCATGGCAACAGTAAATATTATAAGGAATACCGCAATATCCCGTCCTCTTGAAGAATCATTATCCGCCGGTTCTGACTGGACTGAGGTTGTTGCAACACCGGAATTCTCACCGGCAGCCGAAACAGTCATCATGGGACAGCTGAGCATTAATGTCAATGCACACAGCGTCATCAAAATAATTTTCTTCATAAAAAATCATCTCCATATAATGACAGCACCGCCCGAAAGCAGTGCTGTTATTTTTATATTAATTTCAGTTCAGTCCCTGGAATCCCATACCGGAGGCAGCTGCATGCTGTTCAAGATAGCTTTCGCTTTTCACAACACGAACGTTATTGTAAACCTCCATACCGGTACCTGCAGGAAGCAGCTTACCGATAATAACATTTTCCTTCAGACCATACAGATGATCGCTCTTGCCTCTGATAGCTGCATCGGAAAGTGCCTTGGTAGTTTCCTGGAATGAAGCGGCTGACAGGAAGCTGTCGGAGCTTGAGGCAGCCTTTGTAATACCCTGCAGCACAGGACCTACAGTTACGAAGCTAAGGTCTGTTTCGCCGTTATCAATGCGCTGCTGAATCTCAGCGTTGATGTCAGTAACCTTCTTCTTATCAATAAGTGTGCCTGGCAGGAGATAACTGCTGCCGGAATCCAGAATCTTAACCTTTCTGAGCATCTGACGAACGATAACCTCAATGTGCTTATCGTTGATGTCAACACCCTGCAGACGGTAAACCTTCTGTACTTCCTTGATAATATAATCCTGGACTGCGTCAACACCAAGAATGCTGAGAATATCGCCGGGATAGATATTACCTTCAGTAAGACGTGTACCCTTGACGATTTCCTCGCCCTCACGAACACGAATCTTCAGACTGTAATGGATCGGGTAAGCCTCGGATTCGCCTGTTTCATTATTAGTAACGTAAATAGTACGTGCAGTTTTGATTTCTTCAATGTGAACTGTACCGCCCTCACGTGCAAGGATAGCTGCACTCTTGGGATGACGGCTTTCAAAGAGTTCCTCAACACGGGGCAGACCCTGTGTGATATCTTCAGCAGATGCGATACCGCCTGTATGGAAGGTACGCATTGTAAGCTGAGTACCAGGTTCGCCGATGGACTGAGCGGCAATAACACCAACAGTTTCACCAACGGAAACAAGGTTGCCGTTTGCAAGGTTCATGCCGTAGCACTTAGCGCATACGCCCTGTTTAGCGCAGCAGGTTAGTACGGAACGGATCTTTACAGAAGTAATGCCGGCAGCGTCAAGCTTCTGAGCGTCAGCCTCAGTCAGCATCTTGTTCTTGGAGAGGATGAGTTCACCTGTTGCAGGATCCTTGATGTCATCAACAAGGAAACGTCCTGCCAGACGGTCAGCCAGCTTTTCGATAAGCTCGTTTCCGTTTCTGATTTCGGAAACTGTCAGACCATCAGTTGCGCCGCAGTCTGTTTCACGGATAATAACCTCCTGGGAAACGTCAACAAGACGTCTTGTAAGGTAACCGGAGTCAGCGGTACGAAGAGCGGTATCAGCCAGACCCTTACGGGCGCCACGGGAGGAAATGAAGTATTCCAGAATGTTAAGACCTTCACGGTAATTGGAACGGATAGGCATTTCGATAGTAGCACCGGAGGTATTTGCGATAAGTCCACGCATACCAGCCAGCTGTCTGATCTGGCTCATACTACCACGGGCACCGGAGTCCGCCATCATGAAGATGGGGTTATACTTGTCAAGACCGTTTTTCAGAGCAGTTGTAACATCTTCTGTAGCCTGGTTCCATATCTGAACGAATCTTGCTGACTTTTCAGCGGCTGAAATATAGCCGTATTCATACTGATTATTGATCTCAGAGATCATTTCGTCAGCGGCTTCGATAATTTCCTTCTTCTGCTTAGGAATCTCAGCATCGCATACTGCAACGGTTATAGCAGCTTTTGTGGAATATTTGAAGCCTGTAGCCTTGATCTTATCCAGAACCTCGGAAGTAGTAGCCGTACCGTGGATCTTTATGCAGCGTTCAATGATCTGACCCAGCTGTTTTTTTCCAACCAGGAAGGCAATTTCCAGATCAAACTGATGATCAGAGCTTGTTCTGTCAACGTAACCCAGATTCTGAGGAATATTTGCGTTGAAGATGAGTCTGCCCACAGTGCAGTCAATGATTTTTGAAACTCTCTTGTCGCCGATATCCTTTGTGATGCGAACCTTGATCTTCGCATGAATGGAAACATCGCCTTCATTATAAGCCATAAGAGCTTCATCAACGTCACGGAATACCTTGCCTTCGCCCTTTTCGCCTTCCTTTTCCATGGTGAGGTAATATGAACCAAGTACCATATCCTGTGTAGGAACGGCAACAGGACGTCCGTCAGAGGGCTTCAGCAGGTTGTTTGCAGCAAGCATAAGGAAACGAGCCTCAGCCTGAGCCTCTGCTGAAAGTGGCAGATGCACAGCCATCTGGTCGCCGTCGAAGTCTGCGTTAAATGCAGAACATACCAGCGGGTGAAGCTTCAGCGCACGGCCTTCTACGAGGATAGGCTCAAATGCCTGAATACCCAGACGGTGCAGTGTGGGAGCACGGTTCAGAAGAACCGGATGATCCTTGATAACGTCCTCAAGTGCGTCCCATACCTCCGGAGAAGCATGGTCAACCTTCTTGCGGGCGCTCTTTATATTCTGGATAACCTTTGTATCCACAAGTCTTTTGAGAACGAAGGGCTTGAAGAGTTCCAGAGCCATTTCCTTAGGAAGACCGCACTGGTACATTTTCAGCTCAGGGCCTACGACGATAACTGAACGTCCTGAGTAGTCAACACGCTTACCCAGCAGGTTCTGACGGAAACGTCCCTGCTTACCCTTAAGCATATCGGAAAGGGACTTAAGGGCACGGTTATTGGGACCTGTAACGGGTCTGCCGTGTCTGCCGTTGTCGATAAGTGCGTCAACAGCCTCCTGGAGCATTCTCTTTTCGTTTCTTACGATAATGTCCGGTGCTTCCAGCTCCAGCATTCTCTTAAGACGGTTATTACGGTTTATAACACGGCGGTACAGGTCGTTAAGGTCAGATGTTGCATAACGTCCGCCGTCAAGCATTACCATAGGACGCAGATCCGGAGGAATAACCGGAACTGCTGTGAGAATCATCCACTCGGGACGGTTTCCTGACAGACGGAATGCTTCAACAATGTCAAGACGCTTGAGAAGCTTCAGCTTCTTCTGGTCTGATGTCATATCCTTAAGACTTTCCTTAAGCTCCTGTGAAAGCTTGTCAAGGTCGATTTCCTTCAGCAGCTCATAGATAGCTTCAGCACCCATGGAGGCTCTGAATTCGTCGCCGTATTTTTCACGGAATGATGTGTATTCCTTCTCCGTCAGCAGCTGCTTCTTTTCAAGCTCAGTGTTGCCGGGATCCAGAACGATATATTTTGTAAAGTAAAGAACTTCTTCCAGACGCTTCTGGGAGATTTCCAGCATCTGACCGATTCTTGAGGGAGTACCCTTGAAGTACCATATATGAGAAACGGGAGCTGCCAGTTCGATGTGACCCATACGTTCACGGCGAACTTTAGCACGTGTAACTTCAACGCCGCAGCGATCGCAGACCTTGCCCTTGAAGCGAATCTTCTTGAACTTACCGCAGTGACATTCCCAGTCCTTTGTCGGGCCAAAGATACGCTCACAGTACAGACCGTCACGTTCCGGTTTCTGTGTACGGTAGTTTATGGTTTCCGGACGCTCAACTGCGCCGTATGACCATTCCCGGATACGTTCCGGAGATGCCAGACCAATTTTAATGGATTCAAATGTATTAAATTCCAAACCGCTACCTCCTGAAAAATTAACAAGACTAAATTTTATGGTTTGCGGATCATGCGGAAAGCCAGAGCCTTCCGCATTCCGGCATTTTTATTCTCAGATCAGATCGTCGTCCATGTCGTCGCTGAACATCATATCGTCTTCGCCTTCATCATCCATCATGAATCCGGTGTCGTCATCATCAAGATGCTCAGCGTCCTTGAAGGAAAGACCTGCTTCTGCCATATCGCCCTCCAGCTCATCATAGAAAGCTGTATCGTCAATATCCTCATCAACGTAGGCAACAGGCTGCGGTATCAGACTGTCGTCATCATCAAATGTTGCCTTCAGATCGATCTCTTCCTGGTTCTTGTCCAGTACACGGATATCAAGACCCAGTGACTGAAGCTCTTTGATAAGAACCTTGAAGGATTCCGGAATACCCGGCTTCGGAACATTCTGACCCTTGACGATAGCTTCATAGGTGTTTACACGTCCGATAGTATCGTCAGACTTGACTGTCAGGATCTCCTGCAGAGTATAAGCAGCACCATAAGCCTCCAGCGCCCAAACTTCCATTTCACCGAAACGCTGACCGCCGAACTGAGCCTTACCGCCCAGAGGCTGCTGTGTTACCAGTGCATATGGTCCTACAGAACGTGCATGGATCTTATCGTCAACCAGGTGGTGGAGCTTCAGGTAGTACATATAGCCGACAGTTACACGGTTGTCGAACTTTTCGCCTGTTCTTCCGTCATAGAGAGTGAACTTGCCGTCCTCGCACATTTCAAGAGCCTTGGGATTGATAACCTTATCCATTGGCTTCAGCTCAAACTCATCATCACGGTGCTCCTTGTTGCGCTCATTTGCTTCACGGAAGCAGGCACGGATATCATCTTCGTGTGCGCCGTCGAATACAGGAGTCATAATGTGCCAGCCCAGAGCCTTTGCAGCCATACCCAGATGAACCTCCAGAACCTGTCCGATGTTCATACGTGAAGGTACGCCCAAAGGGTTCAGTACGATATCAAGCGGAGTACCGTCCGGCAGGAAGGGCATATCCTCCTCAGGAAGGATTCTTGAAACGACACCCTTGTTGCCGTGACGTCCTGCCATCTTGTCGCCTATGGAGATCTTACGCTTCTGAGCAATATAGCAGCGTACCAGCTTGTTTACGCCTGCGCTCAGCTCATCACAGTTTTCACGGGTGAATATCTTTACATCAACAATGATACCGGCTTCGCCGTGAGGTACCTTAAGTGAATTGTCACGTACCTCTCTTGCCTTTTCGCCGAATATAGCACGGAGGAGTCTTTCCTCTGCTGTAAGCTCGGTTTCGCCCTTGGGAGTTACCTTACCTACCAGAATATCACCTGCACGAACCTCAGCACCGATACGGATGATACCGTCCTCGTCAAGGTCCTTCAGTGCGTCCTCGCCCACGTTTGGAATATCTCTTGTGATCTCTTCCGGACCCAGCTTTGTATCACGGCATTCGATCTCATATTCCTCAATATGAACTGATGTGAATACGTCTTCACGAACCAGACGCTCATTCAGCAGAACAGCGTCCTCGTAGTTGTAGCCTTCCCATGTCATGAAGCCGATGAGGGCATTCTTACCAAGGGAAATTTCACCGTCAGCAGTAGCAGGGCCGTCAGCCAGAACCTGACCCTTCTTTACGTTGTCGCCGATGTTTACGATAGGCTTCTGATTTATACAGGTTCCCTGGTTGGAACGTGTGAATTTAGACAGCTTATAGCTGTATTCCTTTTCATTGGAATCAACGACCTTGATTTCGTCTGCGCTTACGAATGTTACAACGCCGTCAGCTTCAGCAAGTACGCATACGCCTGAGTCAACAGCCGCCTTGTATTCCATACCTGTACCAACGAAGGGTCTTTCAGTACGCAGCAGCGGTACAGCCTGACGCTGCATATTTGAACCCATGAGGGCACGGTTAGCGTCGTCGTTTTCAAGGAACGGGATCATAGATGTAGCCACGGACACAACCATCTTAGGTGAAACGTCCATGAAGTCGATCTTATCCTTTTCAATTTCCAGGATCTGGTCACGGAAACGTGCCGCAACCTTTTCATTTGCGAATCTTCCGTCCTCTGTGAGAGGTTCGTTCGCCTGAGCTACTATATAGTTATCCTCAACGTCAGCAGTCATATAGACAACTTCATTTGTTACAACGCCTGTTGCCTTGTCAACTCTGCGGTAAGGAGCTTCGATAAAGCCGTATTCATTGATACGTGCGAATGTTGCAAGATAGGAGATAAGTCCGATGTTAGGACCTTCAGGAGTTTCGATAGGACACATTCTGCCGTAGTGGCTGTAGTGTACGTCACGAACCTCGAATCCGGCTCTGTCACGTGACAGACCGCCGGGACCCAGCGCAGACAGACGGCGCTTATGAGTAAGCTCTGCCAGAGGATTGTTCTGATCCATGAACTGTGACAGCGGTGAGGAACCGAAGAATTCCTTTATAGCTGCGGTAATGGGTCTTATATTGATAAGAGCCTGCGGAGTGATAACGTCCATATCCTGAGCCTGAATGTTCATTCTCTCACGGATAACACGTTCCATACGTGTAAAGCCGATTCTGAACTGATTCTGGAGCAGTTCGCCTACTGAACGGATACGGCGGTTGCCCAGGTGGTCGATATCGTCCTGAGTGCCGATGCCTTCGCAGAGGTTCAGGAAATAGCTGATAGAAGCGTAGATATCGTCAAGAATAATGTGCTTCGGAACAAGCTCGTCCCTGCGCTTCTTAACAGCGTCCTTGATATCCTCCTCATCAGCAGAGCTTTCCAGTATTTCACGGAGAACCGGATAGGAAACCAGCTCACGAATGCCCAGCTCTGATGCGTCGAAGGAAACGTAGCCGGAGATATCAACCATGCGGTTGCCCAGTACCTTTACTTCACGCTCAACGAAGTGGATAGCGTTTTCGCCGTTTTCGTTTGTATAGTATTCCTTGCATTCAACATTGAGGAATGCCTCTCTTACGCCTGCATTCTGGATCTTCATTGCCTGATCATATGTCAGAACAGTGCCTGCGTCGAAGAGAAGTTCGCCGGTCATGGGATCAGCCACAGGTCTTGAAAGCTCATGTCCTGCCAGACGTCCTGCAATGCCCAGCTTCTTGTTGTACTTGTAACGTCCGAACTGGCACAGGTCG
>JBJERG010000065.1:0-8265 GCA_051882155.1 Ruminococcus sp. | reverse complement strand
TTGCTCTTTCTTCAAACAAAGCAGAAACTATGACAAAGATACAGGAACCAAAAAATCTGGATATTCGTGCAGGCAATGCCGAATCAATTGAATATTTTGATCTGAATGATATTAATATTGAGGAAATAACTGCTGATTCTCCAAAGCGTTATGTATTCTGTGTAGTAACCGGAAGCAACAAAACATACTATGATATCCAGATTGCTCACACAACAAATATCCCATTCACATATAGTCTATACAGAGCAGAAAAAGGCACCGCAGATGATGCCAACGCTGTAGCTTATACTACTCACGACGACAATCCTCAGACAATATATTACAAAAGTGCGGGGGGAAAACTTAATTTAACTCCTCTTAATCCAGATAATGATAATACATCAAATTACGGCAGAACACTTGGTATAAAAGGCGATAAGTATTATGATCTCGTATATAATGCTGATGATTCGCCTGAGATATATGCAGTTCCAAAATATGAGCAGGTAACAGAACTGGAAACAATGGATCCGAATCATGACTTTTATATTCTGGAGCTTGGCTTTGAAGGCGGAGGCGAAGATGTCGACGGATTCAGCCAATGGAATAATAATAAAAATAATAAGGAAACGGATATAATCTACATTACTGCAAGCCGTACAACACGATAAAAGTAACAAAGATTTTCAGAGGTGATATGATGAAAACAATTTTGCGAAAATTAGCTAAGTACTGGACAACAATATGGCTGATACTTGCAATTTCAGCTGCGCTTGCACTGGCTGTATTAGGTGCATATACAGGTGTAAACTCAGTAAAGCACGTATTGTCAACGCAGGCTCCGTCAGGTGTATTGTTTTCATCAAACTCTCTTAAGACTACAGCAAACAGTACAATCAGCAGTTCACAGCGCCTTTCTTCTCAGCAATATGACATAACTGTTTGTAACTATGAGCAGATCAAGGCAGCTGAGCCGAATCCGGAAGATATTATCTATGATCTGACTGCATCTCTTCAAGTCAGAGATGGTAATACAAATACATATAAGGACTTATCTGACCTTGATGAGACTGAAAAACAACAATATACCGCACTGTTAGAAAACCGTTCCTACAAGATAAAAATGCAGCAGGACGACGGTTCCGGCGATTCTGTTGAAAGTGAATACAATCTTGCAAAAGAAACAGATTATAAGCATACGTTTACAGGTTACAAACTAACAGGTAATGAACTTTCTACTGATGTATTTCGTATTGAATTTGACAGAATTGAACTGGAGGATACCGAGCCTGATTTTTATATTTTTGTACAAGCAGTGCCTACTTCACCACCCGGCATTGAATCTGTTCAGAATTTATACTGTGCGGCACAAAGTGCTTCCGAAGCATCAGCATGGAGAGGTAGTTTGCTTGAAACAGACTGCAGTACAACAGATTACGACTTTTATAATTATATTATTTCAGGAAGCGGTAAAGGTACTGTTGAAGTAATGTGGGACAGTACAATGTTCGAGATAAATCCATTCTTTCTTGATATGGAAAATATAAAAGATATTGTACCAATTACTGGTGAAGTCCATGACCGCTGGTTAAAAATTACTTTGAGTGTTGACTCTACAATAAATAACCGTTATGATATCCAGCTATATAAGATAAGTGAAACCATTTCATCTTATACAGGTGAATATGATGCAAGCAAGTATATTGACTGCATCTTCATAAAGAGTAATGAATGAAAGGCGGCGATAAAATGAAAAACAAAAAGAGAAAAAAACGAATCGCCAGTTTTATAACTGCGGCAGTAATGCTGTCAGGTATGCTTCCGCTTGACTATATAAGCAATATAAATTTTTCAGGCATATCTTTGCCGCATTTTAGTTTTCCACAGCTTACAGCGGATGCAGAAGATGAGTTTACTAAAGACGCTAATGGTTGGGTTACTATAACAACTGCTGATTTATTTAAAACCTATTGTGAGCTATACTCAGATGAAAATGATGATACTTTTAGAAAAAATCATCAGAATGATACAATAAATCTTATCTTGACAGGTGGTGATGAAAGCCGAGGAACTTTCCCAGATGACATAGTGGGATTAGGTACAGAAGATAAGCCCTTTGGAGGCACTATTCTGATTCCGGATAATGGTAATGTTGGTGAATTTACAATTACTACGGATGCGCCTTTGTTTAATTATGTATATGATTCAGCAAGGATCTGTACAAATAGCGGAACTAATGCTCTGACTACATTTGTTTTAAAAAGAAAAACTCCTGTGTCGAATGACAGCAGTAAGCCGCTGTTCGCAAATAATGTTGTGCATTATGAAGGATCTACAGCTGATTGGACAGTAAGATTATCAGGCGATAACATATACAAGTATGCAGGAGTGATAGGAGAACTAGGTGCAAATGCAAAGGTGAACCTTAAATTTGAAAATTTTTCAAATGCAGATGCTGCAAATTCTTCAGACGCCGGAATAATTTGCGGAAAAATGGGCAGCGGTTCGTCATTAAATCTCACATATACAGAATCAGATGCAGTACGAACAATTACCTCCGTAAACGGCAATGCAGGCGGACTTGTGGGAACAATGGAGGGTAGCGCAGCTCTGACAATAAATGAAATGCCCACAACCTCTCGCAACATTACTGCCTCAAATGGATATGCCGGCGGCTTGGTTGGAGAAATGACCTCAGAAAGCAGCATTACTGTAAATGCAGGAGATGCTATCCATATCAACAGCGGTACTGTATCATCTGCATTAGGTGCAGGAGGATTCTGCGGTCATTACACGAATAAAGTTACTGCACCCTTTGATCTGTCGCATTATACAATTAACACTACTGCGGTATACGGACAATACTGCGGAGGTGTTTTCGGCGTACTTGAAAATAATAAAGCAGACAGTGCATATCCCATTGAATACACAATCACCGGTACTTCTGCTGGAACGCTTAATGTAAATTCCGGAAGTGATACTACTTACGCAAATACAGGCTATTTTGGCGGAGTTATAGGAAAATACACAACAGATAATCTGGCAAACAGTCTTATACTCAATAATCTTACTGTAAATGCTGTTTCACAGACAAGTTTTAACGCTTTTGGCGGTGCCATTGGTATGGTGGATTCTGCTGCATATATCAAGGCAGACAATGTAAATATAACAGCCGGTGGAACAAATATGCGTACAACCATAAGTAAAAGTGACAATTGTGCTAATTTCGCATATTTCGGCGGTCTTGTGGGTGCAACTGCAAAATCAAATGGCGTACTTATTGACCTTGATAATTTTACACTGAGTGCGGAAGATTTTTGCGGCGGCGGAGTAGTCGGACAGTTTTATAACGGCGTACTGCGACTTAGCGGCACTACGGATATGACAGATGCTAAACCTGCCGGCGGCTATGATACAGATAATAATAAAACTATGCGCTTTGCAAGCTACGGTCAGCTTGTGGGTACTAATGACAATGTCCTTGTCTATGCACTTGGAAACGGTAATGATGATGGCTGGACTTTCAAGCGTTCAATCGATGCAGTATCCGATGACCTGGGTACATGGGGTGAGGTTGTAAGGATTCCGAATGTCGAAACAGACGTTCTTACATATAGTGATACAGAACACACTGTTACAATAAAATCCGCTGTTTCATCTATTGGAACATCTGCTGATTTTGTCACGACAGCTCTCAATATTCAGCTGAATCAGGGCAGTAGCTATGACTGCTTACTGTTTGAAGATACTAATAACAGCAAGCGTGCTGATCTGCTTGCAAGTACTATTACCCTTACTAAAAATATTAACCTTTCCGGCACAGGCGTAAACGGCTTTATGCGTGACGGCTGTGTTGTTAACGCAAGTAATGACAACAAACCGGTTTCACAAATAACCAGTTCTGCCATTGGCGATACAGGCGCTTTCACAGGAACACTGAACGGCTTCAATAATACAGTAACACTTGCAATCGGTGAAAGTTATGGTCAATATACTGACGAACAGACTGAGGGTACAGGGCAAATCTACCGTCACCAGTACAATGGTTTATTCTCAGTTGTCGGCAACGGCACTGGCACACCAGCCAATATTCAGGAGCTTACAATAGACGGCACAATCAATGTCCGCAATGCAGGACCAAATGGAATGTTTATCGGCGGTATTGCGGCACGTTCACATGGCAGTACAACGCTGAATGACATTACCGCAAAGCAGACTGTCAATTATTATGAGAACAGACATAACAGCAATGCAACAGCGGATCTTGGCAAAAATATCGGTGGTCTGATTGGCTATATTGATAATAATAGTAATAACGGAACAATAAATATCACCGGTACAACAAACATTATTCCGAAATTCAATTTCAGCGGCATATATAAAAACTGGCTGATGTACGGTGGTGCAATCGGAAACGTTGCTTCATCAACAGTGACGATTAATTTTGCGCAGAATAGTGACGATGTCTGCACAGTTGGCATGACAGCCGATATATCAGGTGTGACTGCAAATGAGGACAGTTCTATTTCGGGTGGTCTGATCGGGTATATTCATACAAACGGCAGCTATGCAAACAAGAAAGTTAATATAAACCATCTTGAATTTAATAGATGTACTGTCGGTAATCCTGCTTCCAACACCGGCGGCGGTTTTCTTGGTTATTCATGGTATAAAACCTACGTGACTATTGACGGACTTACTGTGACTGATGGGACTTTAGAATGTAGCAAAAATGCCCAGAATGTTGGAGTTATGTGCTATGACGCCACAGGTGTGTGGAAGGTAAATTCACTTGTTATAAATCGTTTGACCATGAACAATGGAGCAGGCAGTTCTCTTGGCATGATCGTGAACAAGGCTTATAATGGAAATAATGGCTTGTATATCGACGTTCTGTACAGCGGATATACTCTGACAGAAGCAGGCATTACACTTCCTGCAACAATCGGTATTTTTGACGAAATAGCAGCTTACAGTGCGGCGAGCGTCATAAACGGCGGCAACGGTGCCGGCGTAGTGTCCATTGATATGAACAGCACTCGCAGTGGAACAGATGTTAAAATTACAGATACAGGCACATATCAGAATCGGATTTCAAGTAAAAACGATAAATTTGCAAACCCCAATTCTCGATACTACTATAACCTCAATCATATTGATACTACCGACGGCGGTCAGAATCTGCTCAAATGGAGCGTCAGTAAATATGCGGCGGGCAATATCAGCGGTGAATTCACGACAACAGGCAATCCTCTTGGAACAGAAACAGGTGAAGGCACAATTGCTGATCTAACAGGCTTGTCATTTTATCCTGTTCCTGACGCAGGCACCAGTACAATAGGCAATTTAAACCTCACTTTTGACTACGATATTATAAATAGTACAGCAGAAACAACAAATAATACTGACAGCTATGCCCGTGATCCAGGAGCAGAGAATCAGCATTATCTTATGCAGTCCGGTCTGTTTCTGAATCTGACAGAAGGAAAAACACTTACAATCAAAGGCAACCTTACGCTGAATGGAAACTTCCTGTCAGTTGACAAGTACAAAGGCGTTCTCATTAGTGATACTATGAAAGGTAGTCTTTACTGCACAGACGGTTCTGTTCTGCTGAATGGTCTCGAACCAAGCACTGCGGAGAGTTATCTACTTATAAACAATATTACCCGTGACAGCACAACATCTTCTCCGCTTTCAATGAAACTGAGCAATGTAAGCACAGGAGAGGGATACACTACAAATGATACAACTCCTCAGATTGCAAAAAGTCTGATAGGTGCAGTATCGGGTCCCGGTCTGAATATTGAATTTCTAAAGATAAAACTTGATGCAAGAACTTCAAACAACAGTATCAGCGGTGCAACTGATGAACAGATAACAGCTCTTGACACAGCATATAACACTAAAAATTCTATATTCACTGATTCAACCCTGCTTGATTCTATAAAATCAGATGATACCAGTGTACTTGTATATAACTATACATTTGACGAAGACTGGGGTACAGGCGCTCCAAGAAACGTCACATACGGTAAGGAAATCACAAGTTCAGTGGAATATGAAAATCAGGAAAAGCAGTATTACGGCGATAAGCGTTATTATACCAATCCGCTGACTGTACCTGATGAAAGTTCAGGTGAGTTTGACTTTTCAACAGGCTTTCTGAAATACGTGAGTACTGATTATAACACTGGCAAAGAAAATGGTCTTTACAGCCGTGAACTGAAAGTTAACGTAATGACGGCGGCTCTTAACAAGGGCTGCGGCACTTACAATGACCCATACATCATCACAGACGGCAAACAGCTTGAGGCTGTGTCAAAGTTTATAAACGGAGGAAACACAAGTGATTTGTCAAAAGTAAATCTCCCGAAAAAATCTGGTGATTTTGACAGTTTACCAAAAAATACAACAGGCAGCCGTTGGTGTTCAGACAAGACCGGCAGTGGCTATCATGCGGAATATGTTCCTAATAGTGGTGCAACAGGCTATGAATCAACTGCAGCAGATTCATCAGTATGGACGGCAGTAAACGTACAGTATTATCTTGCAAACGCATACTACAAGATTAATAATAATATTGAGGTAAGTGATTTTCTGGGACTTGGCGGCGGTTCAAATGCAAGTACAGCGGCAAATACTGCTTTCCGTGGAGTAATTGTTGGTGAAAAGAATGAGAACGGCACTCTCATTACAATAACAAATAAGAGCGATAAGCCCTTTATAAATGTATCAAATGGCTGTGTTGTCAAGGATATCAATATTGCCGTGGACAAAGATATAGCATTGTCACAGGCAAAAAAAGGAAGCTCCGATGCTGCATTCGGATACGTTTCAAAATGCAGCTATTATGGCGGCATAATCGGCGAAGTCATGGGCGGCGATAATATTATTGATAACTGTTATGTGACCTTTAACGACGATAAAAAGGTTACACTCAGCGGCGATTATGGTATGCTCTGCCCAGTTGGTTCATACGTTGGCGTAGTTGTTTTCGGTGCTGTTATTTTCAAAAATATGAACGCTGATAAAGCTAATACTAATGCGTCTGCTTTGAATGTGTATTATGGTACAGATACAACAAACCTTACAGCTGAAACAAGCAAAGGTGCAATCTATGTAAATCCTCTTGTCGGACGTGTTATAAATGGTTATGCTGTGCATGAAACAAATCAGTTTTCCGTAACTGAAAACGGCACATATCATGATGATGAGGGAACATCAAGAGCAGGAATACAGCACAAACTGAAAAATACGACAAAGCACTACACTATAGCTGATATTGATACGAATGATTTTAATAAGCTTGATGTTTCTGCTGTCCCAACAGGGACAGGGACAACTCAGGACGGCACAATTAATATCCCCAACTCACAGGCATTCTTTATTCTATCGCTGATCACACAGTCATGCGCCGGAACTTCCCAAACAGCAACTGGTAACTATTCAAATTCCCTGTCTTATGGTACATATAGCGACAGTGTCTACGGCATGAGCCGTGGTGCTGATTATGATGATATTGGCATAGATGAAACAGATAGTACTAAGGTAGATGATTATAATATTTCTGTAAAGAAATATGATACTGCTACAAATACTGCTGTGCCTTATATTATTAGTAGGTATACAAATACTTCTAATGGTTATACTGCCCGTTGTGTAACAAGCACAAATGGATATTATAATATCAATCTTAAAAATGGTATTTCTTATGTTTTGCCCGATAGTTTTAGGGGCATTGGGTCCGTTGGAAGAATGAATAATACAGAAAACAGCACAATAACTTCTCTATATTACACTTTTAAACTTAACACCTTTGTTGGAAAAAACTGTGATATTGATATTGATATGTATATAAACAGGTATTATAATAGAATTGATAATTACTTTGATTATCTACATCACAGCACGAATCAATTAACTGTCAGAGAAAATACGAATAAATACACGCTCGACTTTGATAATGATGCAAAATATAAAGCAAATGGTTTGGGTCTTTTTGACACTGTTATAATGAAAGATAAAAATAGTGCAATAAAGGAATTTGATCTTAGTGGATCTGTTAATGTTGAAAGTTATAAATATGATAATTCAAAACCAAAGGGTGAAGAAGACAAAGCTCATCACGATAGTGATTATAAAAAAGTAATGTGGCTTAGCGTAGGTGGTATCTGTGGTTGGAGCAGAAATGATCATTATGTGATGTTTGAGAAAATTAATCTTAATAATCTATCTGTTAGAGGACCATGTAAGATAGCAGGCTTGCTTGGAGAAAGTGGAATA
>JBJERG010000064.1:0-1836 GCA_051882155.1 Ruminococcus sp. | reverse complement strand
CAAGGACGATTTCAATTATCGTCCCGAGGAGCTTATGGTTCGTGGATGTTCACCGAGATTTACCACTGACCAGGGCGGTGCATTTGAGCTTGTACATTCTGATCAGGACGGAGATATCTTATGCCAGCGTATTACGAAATCAAATATACCCACAAACTGGCGGTTCAGAGGTACGCCTGAACCTGTAACATCTCTTGGCGATGACCGCTGGAGAAGCTATAGTGCGGAGATAGACGTTCGCCTTGACAATATGAGTCCGGACAACTATGTTGGTCTGGGAATTCGTTATAATTCCGCAGTAAGCTGTGAGATAACTTCAAGATGCGGCTACAGTGCACTTCTTTACGCCAATGGCACCTGGAAGCTGCTGGACATGGATTCTGTTGCAGCTGAAGGAAGACTCAGGCGTATTCCCGGCAAGGACTGGCACAGACTCAAGCTTCTGGTTCTGGGCGATTCAATTTTATTCTTTATTGACGGAAATATGATTTCAAGCTATCGTCCTCAGTGTATTGTCAATTCCGGACGTGTAAGCCTTTTAAGCGCTTATGAAATGAATACATTCAAAAACCTGGAAGTTACGCCAATGCCGATTCTTCCTCTCTATGTGCGCCGCTGCGACTGCTTTACAGAGGGAATATTCTACAATGAATTCTGGGAAGTTTGCCCTAATGAAAAATACACATTCTACAACCGTACTTCAATGAAGGCATTGCCCGGTGCTGCATTTTCCTCTAAATTCACAGGTACGGGCATTGCGGTTATAGGTACTGCTGAAGACGCCATCTTCAATGTGGAAATAGACGGTGAAACAGTCTATGATGAGCATTTTGTATCTTACTGTGGTCCTCGCCAGGCTTGTTTTGTTATTGAACAGCTGCCTCCGGGTGAGCATATGATCTATGTGACGATTCTGAGCGGTGAATTTAAGCTTGATGTGCTGGAAATACCGGAAAATCATGTGATGATGCCAGATATTCTGATAGTTACACCGGCTGCACTTGCTGCTGCTGAACAGCATGAAGAAGAACTTTATCAGAAAAAGCTTGCAAAGCAGCAGGCGGCAATGGAAGCGGCACGTACACTGGAACAGGCTGTGGAATCTCTTGCTGATGAGCCTTATTCGGAGGAACAGACAGAAGAAGAAGAAATTCCTTCTTACGAAGAACAGCAGGAAACCGAAACTGAAACAGAAATCTCTGAAACTGAGGTATCTGAAACTGAAGCGTCTGAAACAGGACCCGCTGAAGCTGAAGCAGAGAAAACAGCAGAAAAAAATGAATCTGAATCTGCTGAGGAAATAATTCCGGAGTTTGCGAGTCTGATCACACCTGTTCTTAATGAAAATGAAGCAAAAGCTGCGGAATCAGCATGGCAGGAAAAGGAAGAGGAAAATAATCCTTTAGAAGCTGAAATTGCTGAGCATACAACTGCACCGGAAGAAACAACAGCTGATGAAATATACAGAAGCGTTACGATTCAGACAGCTGATGAAAATGCTGCCGGAAAGCCTACGCCGCTTCCTACTGTAAAGGAAATACCTATAATGGCTTCACCCTTTGTTGAATCTGAGGATTCACCTTCATTCAGACCCGATTTCAATATTGATATTGATCTGATATGACAATTGTGCTGAGTCAGACAGGCAAAAGCAAACAATAGAAAATTCCCTCCTGCAATGAAGTGACGCAGGAGGGATATTTTTGTCTGAATACATAGTCAGGCAAGATAAAGAGAGGGTGCTGAACCCTTCAGAGGATGACACCGGCGAAGAAAAAACAAAAAAGAGGGAGTATTCCTTGCAGAAATAAAAAATATTCCGAAAAAGATTTTAAT
>JBJERG010000063.1:0-8408 GCA_051882155.1 Ruminococcus sp. | reverse complement strand
AGGGCTCCATTAATGTAACCTCCCGGACAAATTCGTCATATACTGGAATGAGATAGTATATATTTCAATTTAACTTGAAAGGAGTTTTCAGTAGTGACAAATTTGTCGGACTATCCGAAACAAACATTTGTCAGAACTTTTGATATAGAAGCAATATCTGTTCCCATTGTATATAACAAGTACGGTGACCACGATCCCAATGGTATGCTTTATGTACTGCGAAAGGATTCAGACCGCATTAAGTGTAAGGCAAAAGAGTATTTTGAAATGGATCCTCCTCAGCCATATAAAGATGTACAGCCCCTTGTTATAAGAGCCAATGCAGGAGATGAAATTCACATCAATTTCTATAACAGCCTTGGCAGACGAGCGTCCATGCACGTTCAGGGACTGCGGTATGATGTTCTGACTTCGGACGGTGCAAATGTGGGATATAACCCGGATACCACAACTGACGATTTTATTCAGTATGTGTGGTATGCGGAAAAAGAAGGCGTTTATCTGTTCTCAGATTTAGGAGATGCAAGAAGCAGTGAGGACGGCACAAATGTCCACGGACTGTTCGGTGCAATAATCGTTGAAAAACCTCAGTCCAGCTGGTTTGACCCTGTAACAGGTGAGGAAACTGAAAGCGGACTTTTTGCGGATATTTACAATCCGGTTTACCAGTCTTTCCGTGAATATGCAGTATTTTTCCACGATGAGCTTGAGATCAAAAACAAGGACGGTCAGCAGCCGGTTGACCCTCATACAGGAATGCCAAGCGGAACAACCGGAATCAGCTACCGCAGTGAACCTATGCGGAACAGACCTCCTCTTGATGAAATGCACCATGTTGTGACGGGCGAAGATATTTCCATGAGCTCATGGCCCTACGGTGACCCTGCACCGCCTATTTTAAGAGCATACGCAGGCGACCCTGCAAAAATCAGACTGATTCACGGCGGAATCAAGGAAACTCATGTCTTTCATCTGCATAATCATCAGTGGAAGCTCGAACCGGATGACCCGAAATCAACGATAATTGATTCAATCTCAATCAGTCCCCAGGAATGTTTTACGCTGGATATTCTGTACGGAGCCGGCAGTCTGACACGAACTATAGGCGATGTTATTTTTCACTGTCATCTCTATCCTCATTTCCACGAGGGAATGTGGACGTTATGGCGCATTTTCGATAGACTGGAAGATGGAAAAGGAAAACTGCCTGACGGTACGCCTATAGAAAGGCTTATGCCGCTGAAAGACCGCCCATGTCCTCCGAAAAAGGATAGGCGTCACCCGGGATATCCGAATTTCATCAATGGAGAACCAGGCGGACCTCCGCTTCAGCCGCCTCTTGGGATTCTGGATAAGAACGGCGAAAATGTTATTGAGCCGACGCCGCTTGAAGCGGCAAATTTCGTACCGAATTTTGTTCCCGGTGCATTGTATTCAGAAACCTGTCCCTGCAGATGTCCGAAAGATGTTAAAGTGTTTGAACTGGCAGTTGTACAGGCGAAAATCATTTATAACCGCTATGGCTGGCATGACCCCCAGGGCAGATTTTTTGTTCTGAAAGAGGAAATTGAACGCCATGGAACGCTTGAAAATTATCTGGAAAAAGTAAACTCCGGAAAGATTCGTCCGGAGCCTCTTGTTATACGTGCAAATGCAGGTGACTGTGTGGAAATCAGACTCACTAATCTGCTGCCTGAGTTTATAGAGTCAAATGAATTCCAGCTGAAAACATTGACTGATATTGTGGGATTTCACATTCATCTTGTTAAGTTTGATACCATTGTATCGGACGGTTCTGCAAACGGCTGGAATAACATTGCAGGCTCAAGGAAATACGAAACACTTATAGAGCGCTTCTTTGCCAACGAAGAACTCCATACAGTATTATTCCATGACCACCTGTTTGCAAATTCTCATCAGCAGCACGGTATGTTCGGAGCGTTGCTCATTGAACCCGCTGGTTCTGTATTTCTGAATCCCAAAAACGGCAGGCCTCTGAAAAGCGGAGCAAATGCCGTTATAAAGAAAGCAAACGGTGAATCCTACCGTGAATTTGCCATGTTTGTTCATGACTTTGCGTTACTGTTTGATAAGGACGGCAATCCGCTGAATCCGCCGGAACATCCCGGTTCTGCCGATGATCCGGGAGTTATGGGAATAAGCTATCGCTGCGAGCCCATGCGGGAACGTCTGAAAAAGAAAAACGACCCTGCCCATATTTTCAGTTCACGGAAATACGGCGATCCTGCAACGCCAATACTTGAAACCTATCCGGGCGACCCTATGGTGATTCGTCTGCTGGACGGTGCTCACGAGGAACAGCACGCATTCAATATCAATGGTATGTCCTGGCGGAAAGAAATCACCGATCCTGTTTCGCCTATTGTTGCAGAACAGACTATCGGTATTTCAGAGGTTTTCAATATCCGTGTTGACGAGTATTACGGTGCAGGTGATTATCTGTACTACTTCGGCGGTATTGATGATGTCTGGCTTGGTCTGTGGGGCATTATAAGAGCGCATCACTGCCGTCAGAAGCGTCTTCTTCCGCTGTGCAATCACAACAAGCCTGTGCCCTATCCGGAATGTCCGCCAAAGGGTGCTAAGATACGCAAATTTGAGATTGCCGCAATTCAGACGGATATTGAGTATAACCGCTATGGCGACCACGACCCGGAGGGTATGCTGTTTGTACCTCTTGAACAGGCAGAGGATGTAAAGTGCGGACGAAAAAAGCCGGTTCCTCTGATACTCCGTGCAAACGCAGGGGAATGGATAGAGATCACGCTTCACAATATGTTTGACAAGCCAGTGCTGTACCATGATTATCCCTCTGTGCCGCTGGATATGAAGCATTGTCCCTCCGACAGAGTTTCGCTCAGTCCTCAGTTTCTGAAACGCTGTCCTGTATGTTACGCAGGCGTAAACGTTGGTTACAACAAGCCGGAGCAAACTGCCGCTCCCGGTGAATGTATCAGATATCTGTGGTATGCGGATAAGGAATACGGTACCTGTATGCTCAGTTCCTTTGGCGACCTGCGCAATCACAGATATCACGGTTTATTCGGAGCAATTATAATTGAGCCTCCTGCCGCAAAGCATTACAGCAGTTTCACCGGCAGAAAAGAAAAATTCAGTCAGCAGGCAGTCATTACAGCACCGGGAGTAAAAACCTTCCGGGAATTTGTTCTGTTTGCCCATAATGGAATCCGTTTGCTTGATAAGGAAGGCAATCTGATAAAGACTGCACAGCAGAATGAAGATGCCGGACACGGCGGAACTGACCATGAGGACACAGGTGAAAAGGGATATAATTACCGTTCAGAGCGTTACTTTAACAGACTGAAAAGAGTGCCCGTTATCAGTAAGGTGTTCAGTTCAAAAGCACATGGCGACCCTGCAACGCCGCTTTTCCAGGCATATACAGGTGAGCGTGTCATTATCCGTTATCTCATGCCGGCAGATAAACCGAGAAATATCAGCTTTGTACTGCACGGTCATAACTGGCTTGCACAGCCTGATGATCCGTTTTCAACACAAATTTCCGTACAGGGTGCAGTCAGCGTAGGCGGTGTTTACAACATTGAGCTTGAAAACGGCGCATCTGAATATCCGGGAGATTACCTGTATCGTTCCGGTTCGCTGAAATGGGACGTGGAATCCGGAATGTGGGGAATTTTCCGTGTGATGAAAAAGAGTATCCGCTATTGCTGCGAGTGTGTATGCCGCACCTTCGGTAACTGGTGGGAGAAAAAATGGTTCGATAAATATGAATGAAGATAAAGGCAAGGCTCATCCCCCCATTTAAGCAGCAGGCTTTTTCTATTCAAGCTCAAAACTTGCTCCGGCACTGGTAAATTCAAGCAGAACTTTCTCCTTGTATAAAAACTGATAGTACGCCATGCAGGAAACACTCTCATGAATGGTTCGGTTCATCAGACCATTGTTCGGTGCGGCAAGCGGGTGGGGATTCTTTTTCAGCAGCTTTGCAGTAAGCTCATAATCTCCCTGTTTCACAGTGACTAGGCTCTTGCCTGTATGCTTTACTTTAGCACCAAGATATGTGGCAATTCTATGTTCTTTTCCGTTTATCAGAACTGCACCGATAATTCCTGTAAAATGAAATCCAAAAAAAGGAATATCCGCAGCAGACAGCATCAGTGAACCGTTTCTGAAATGACACTGCGTCCAGATATATTTTTTTGGAAAAGAACTTCCGCAGTCACCTTCGATGTATCCTGTCCCGTTTCGGAAAACATACTGCTGTCCATTGACGGTGATTTTTCCGTGGATACGATGCCGCATACTGTAAATGCTGTGTCTGCACTGCATAAACGGAACGAATCTGAAGGGACCCATGATGTCATACCGAACTGGTGAAAGACCGGAAAAATTCAGTGTTCCATTTGCAGAGAGCTTATCATTTTTAATGTTCAATCTGATTTCTTTTTCAGAGAAAATGTTTTCGCCTATTTTAACTGTCAAAGGATTTTTCCGATACTGCAAAGACTGAAACGGAATACTGAAAACTGCGTCATCTGCAATAATCTGCAATGACGCAGTTTCTTTATGGTTATTTCTGTGGAACGCCGGTATAAATGCAATGGTTTTATTCTCATTGCTGCATTTAAAATACCAGCCTTTGAAAAAATTTTTTTGCTGCATTTTACTGTCCTCCGTGTGTATTTTTTCATATTTAGTATGACTTGTTCCATTGTGGATATACTAACAGAAAATTGGAGGCGGTAAAGTGAGCAATCATCTGGACGATAAAAATCTTATTTGGTGTAATGCTCTGATGACAGCGCCGCTTGATATTTATAAATTGACTGATATGCACTATATGGAGAATATACTTTCCAAAGATATAATCGATATTTTCGTTTCTGCAAGGAGATGAGGAGAACACATCCGTCCGACAAATAGTTTTTTCAGTTCTTCTTAACTTATCCGTTATTAAAGAATATTTTTTGTGTATGAATAAAGTGCCATATCAAACACTTTTCCGTTTTTGAAGGCGTTGTTTTTCAATATGCCCTCAAGCTGAAAACCTGCTTTTTCAAGTACACGGCGTGACCCGGCATTATAGCAGAAAGGCTCTGCAAAAATACGTATTATATCAGTTTCAGCAAACAGTTTTTCGCATAACTGTTTTACTGCACTTGTCATAATGCCTTTTCCCCAGTATTCCTCAGCGAGATAATATCCAAGTTCCGCTGTACGACAGTGTATATTCTTTTGTCTGAAAGCTCCGATACTGCCCACCGCTTTGCAGTCAACATCAATTGCATAGGCAAATGTATCATTCGGATTCGAGTCAAGAATAAAGTTTATATATTCTTCTGCGTCCTTTTCTGTATATGGATAGGGTAAACCGTCCCTTAAATTATCCAGAATATTCTTGTTTGAAAGCGCAGCTGCCAATGACGCAGCATCAGTTTTCTTCCAGTTTCGTATTGTTATATACATATTATACACCCTCCTTTCAATATTTCACTTTTCCCAATACTTATAAAACGTTAAATTTTGTATTCTTCCGCAAAGTACCGAAAAAATTTTTCAATACGCTCCATAGTCTCCTGTTCACGGTCAGGTTCTCTGTCGCACATCTGGATAAGAAGAGATACAGGTGCCGCAAAGGCCATAGAAACCAGTGCAGGGTCGCGCTTTCGCATGACGCCGTTGTCCATCATAGTACTGAATATCTGCTTATAAATTTCCTGCACGCAGTCAATATTGTATTTTGTGGCAAGCAGGGCAATACGTTTACTGCGGAACTGCTCCATAGCAAGCATTTTTCTTACCTTTTTTATCAAAGGGTCATGAAGTGTGAACTGTATCCTTTTCAGTGACAGATCAATAAGCTCTTCCATTGATGACGGTGTTTTCCCGGGGTTGTTTACTGAGCCGAAATTAGCTTCATAGTATTTCTCCGCCTTTTCGATAAGTGCGCCAAGTATATCCTCTTTTCCCTTGAAATGCTTATAAAGGGACGGTCCCTTTATTCCTGCATTTTCTGCAATAAGGTCAACTCCGACGCCGTCATAACCCTTTTCGGAAAACAGAGTAAGCGCCGAGTCCAGAATCCTGTCTTTGGTTGGTACTTTATCCATAATATTTCTCTCCTTGCACAGCTAACGTCCGTTTTCTTATATTATAATCAATTGATCCGCTGTTGTCAAGTCCAGAAAAATAAGACGGTGTCTGTCTTTTTGTTCTCTGAAGAGCTGCATTGTTTTGGCTGCATTGCAATGCCGGATTATATGGAGAATTTGTTTAAATCACATAATTTCGTTAATGCTCTTGACAAGGCATAGTTTTAAATGTTATACTACCAAATAGATTGTCCGGATTATTAAGATCCGGATTTTATGGGAAAACTAGTTAGGCAATACCACACAAAGCACGCCTGATGGCTCTGCGCGTAATCTGCTTGCAGCTTTTCCGTCATATTTCACAAAAAGCCTCGCTGATACACAAAGTATCAGCTGCGTTTTTTGTTTCATCTGACAAAAAATCTGACTGCGCATCTTACGCACAGTCTTTGCGTGGTATTGCCTTAATATAATTTTGTAAAAGGTGTAGTATAATGATTACAATGAGCCTCAAAAAAAATAAGATACTCCCGAGGTATGCTTATATTCCGCTGATAATAATGATTTTGTTCAATGCTGTTACATATTTTGGAACAAGGCTTTTTACCGGAAATCTTCAGCATCATGAAATGCAGACAACAGCAGACGAACTTATACCTTTTTCTCCTTTTTTTATATCAATATACATACTTGCCTATGTTCAGTGGGCGGTAGGTTATGTAATGATAGCACGGGATAACAAACCTGTATTTACATGGATCGTTATAGGAGAACTTATAGCTAAGGGACTGGCTTTTTTATGTTTTGTATTTTTTCCCACGACTATCGTTCGTCCGGAGATAACAGGCGATGATATATGGAGCCGTATTACTTCTTATATCTATGCTGCTGACGCACCGGACAATCTTTTTCCGTCGGTGCATTGCCTTGAAAGCTGGGTATGTTTCCGAGGTGCCATGTATCTGAGAAAACCGGCTAAATGGTATAAATACGCTATGCTGGTGTTTACATTGCTTGTGTTTGCGTCTACAGTATTCGTAAAGCAGCACGTTCTGCTTGATATAGCAGGTGCTGTTGCCGCAGTTGAGATAGGTCTGCTTGCTTCAAGGCTTATTCTTAAAGCAAAAAAGAGAGTAGAAGCATAAGTCAGCACCGCACAAAGCCATAAACATTTTAAACCACATCATAACTTTGATAAAAAAGCTATAAATTTGTTATACATTGAAGAAAAATGATGTTATAATATACCTGCAGCAATTACAGAAAGGAAGAATGTTTATGCGCAAATTTGACGGATATATGCACGGAATAAATCTGGGCGGCTGGTTATCTCAGGCAAATGATACATCTTCAGAATATTATAACAGCTTTATTACAGAGAAGGATATTGCCTATATTGCAGAACTTGGTCTGGATCATGTAAGACTGCCTGTTGACTATATGGTTATTGAAGAGGAAGACGGTTCTGTCAAAGAAGAAGGATACATCTATATTGATAACTGTATTGAATGGTGCAGCAAATATGATCTGAATGTCATTATTGATGTTCATAAGACCTTTGGTTATTCCTTTGATCCTCTGGATAAGACAGATAAGACCGTTTTCTTCAATGATGATAAGCTTAAGGGACGCTTTTATGCTCTCTGGAGAAATATTGCATTGAGATACGGCGATAAATATGAAAGAGTGGCGTTTGAACTTCTGAATGAGATAGTTGAGCCGGAGGTTGCAGAGGCATGGAATAAAACAGCCCTTGAAACCATTGCTGAGATACGCAGAATTGCACCTCAGTCATGGATAATTTTCGGAGGCACTATGTATAACAGTGTGCTTAGTGTACCGGAGCTTGCAGATCCGAAGGATGACAGGGTGGTTTATACATTTCATAGCTATGAACCGCTTATTTTTACTCATCAGGGTGCATACTGGGTAGAGAATATGTCTTCTAACTTCAGAGTAAAATATCCTGAAAGCCTGGAAGTTTACCGGGAACACAGCCGTATTCTCTCTCCGCAGCTGGTAAGCGGCATTTACAAAGAAGATCTGCCGGAAGTATCAGCTGAGTATTTTGAATTTCTCTTTAAAAATGCTATAGCAGCTGCTGAAGAGCGTAATGTTCCGCTGTACTGCGGTGAGTACGGAGTTATTGATCTTGCAGATGATATTTCCAAGCTTAACTGGACTGCTGATATATGTGCAGTTTTTGATAAATATAATATCGGCAGAGCATACTGGAACTATAAAGAAAAGGATTTCGGAATAATAAATATTGCGGATGAAGAAGTAAGAAAGAAGATTGCGAAGCAGCTTTAA
>JBJERG010000062.1:0-8483 GCA_051882155.1 Ruminococcus sp. | reverse complement strand
TATAAAAACTGTCTGAATTGCTGTATTTCTTGGATAGATTTTATTTTTTGTGGAATTATATTGACAAGGAATAGTTTTTTGGATATAATGAAAAGGTACAGACTTAATGGAATTGGCAAAAATAGGGAGTATAGACTTGAAGAATCCGGAGCTTGAACGTTGCACAGATGAGGAGTTGGCAGTAATTGCAGAGAACGATTCTGAAGCAATGTATGTTTTGATTGCAAGATTTACAAAGCTTATCAAATGGAAAGCGTCACAGTTCTGCGGTGCTGTTGAGGCAGACGATCTTGCTCAGGAAGGCTTTTTGGGTTTATTGTCAGCAGTTGCCGGATTTGACAAAGAGAGGAATGTTAAATTTTCCACCTATGCAGGAACCTGTATCACAAACAGAATGCTGTCGGCGGTCCGAAGCAGCAACAGTGTGCCAACGCCTGTGGGAGATATGAGTGCATCTGTTTTTGAAGTGGAGGATAATGACGCATTGCCTGACTCAATAGTTATGCAGCGTGAGGAATGGTCAGTGTTCTGGCAGGATATGATCTCACAGCTGTCGAATCTTGAATACCAGATCTGCATTATGTTTATGGGCGGTTCCGATTATGCGGAAATTGCAGAACATCTCGGTATTTCCGTAAAGTCAGTTGATAATGCACTGCAAAGAATTCGCCGCAAGCTGCGGAGGAAGTCTATGTAATATAAAAACGGTCCGGTAGCTTAATCAGAAGAGCAAGGCGCAAAGCGCCCGGTGTCGGTGTGAATCCGTTCCCGGTCCAATAATTCATGCTAAGCTGCTGTTATGACGCAGCAGCGGAATTTTCCATGAGGGAAATTCAGAAAGGAAAGGTCACTATGTACGAGGATAAGACTTTAGTATGCAAGGATTGTGGAGAGGAATTCGTTTTCACAGCCGGTGAACAGGAATTTTACGCTGAAAAGGGCTTTGTAAATGAACCGAAGCGCTGTAAAGCTTGCCGTGACGCAAAGAAGGGTTCTGCTCCTAAGCCGGAACGTGAGATGTTCATTGCTACCTGTGCATCATGCGGCGGAGAAGCAAAGGTTCCGTTCCAGCCGAGAGAAGACCGTGCAGTATACTGCAGCGAGTGCTTCGCTAAGATGAAGGCTGAATAAAACAAAGAAATGGGACGGGGCATAGCGAAAGCTGTGCCTTGTCTTGCATAAATTTCCATTGAAAACAGGAGGAAAAAAGATGGCTGTTACAATTACAAAGGACACTATTATCGGAGATATCCTTGATATTGCTCCGGAAACTGCACCGCTTTTTATGGAGATCGGAATGCACTGTCTGGGCTGCCCTGCATCAAGAGGCGAAACTGTAGAGGAAGCTTGTATGGTACACGGCGTTGACTGCAATGCGCTTCTTGAAAAGCTGAATCAGGAGATCGCATCAAAGGAAGCGTAAGCCTTTACAGAAGCATAAATCTTCATATGATTTGAGCTTGGGCGGCTGTCTGATGACAGCCGCCTGTTATTTTACAGAGAGGTGAAATACAGAATGCTTACAAAACGACTTGCCATGTGTGCGGAAATGGTTTCGGGAAAAGGCATTGCCTGTGATGTGGGAACGGATCATGCCTATCTTGCGGCAGAGCTTCTGAAACAGGGAAAATGCAAAAAAGTCATAGCCTCCGATATAGCAGAAGGTCCGCTTAATGCGGCGAAGCGTACTCTCGTGCAGGCAGGACTTCTTGACAGGGCAGAGCTTGTACTGTCCGACGGACTTGAAAATATACCCTCCGAGGGTGTAAGTGATGTAGTGATTGCTGGCATGGGCGGAGAAACCATTGCACATATTTTAGAGGAATGCGGCTGGATAAAAAAGGGTGTAAAGCTGATACTTCAGCCCATGACCAAGATTCCTTTTCTGAGAAAATGGCTTTGCGGGAATGGATTTAGTATAATAAGCGAAAAAATTGTCGTGGAAGGACGTTTTTTTTATACAGTGATAATGGCGGAATTTGACGGAAGGGAACACATTCTTTCGGAATTTGAACAGGAACTGGGCATTCACGACTGGAATGATGAAACAGTAAAGGAATACGGACGGTTCAGATCATCACAGCTTGCAAAGCTTTCACATCAGCTGGAAACAGCCGAACATTCTGAGGCTGATTTCTATAAAAGACTTTTGCATGAATTGTCACGGAAAACAGGAGGCGAAGAAAATGATAACAGTTGAGAATATTTACAGGGAAATTGACAGAATGGCGCCCTTCTGCACACAGGAAAAATGGGATAACAGCGGACTTCTTGCGGGTGATATGAGCATGCCTGTCCGCAGAATATATATATGCCTTGATATTTCAAATGAAGCTGTCAGCGAGGCTCGAAAATTCGGTGCTGATCTGATGATATCTCATCATCCGGTAATATTTTCACCGCTTAAAAGCCTTAGTCCTTCAGATCCTGTCTGGAAGCTTGTAGAAGGGAATATTGCGGCAATATGCGTTCATACTCCTCTTGATATTGCGGCAGAGGGTATAAATGCAGGACTTTATGATATGTTAAAAGAAAGACTTTCCCTTGGTGAAATAAGTGATACCCTATGCGGCAGCGGATTCGGCTGGATAGCAGAAAGTGAAAAATCCTTCAGTGCCGAGAAAATGGCAGATATACTCAGAGAAGCATTCGGGTGCAGTGTTGTACGTTATTGTGACGGCGGCAGGGATATCAGAAAAATTGCCCTATGCAGCGGAAGCGGCGGTTCATTCCTGGAGGGAATTGCAGAGCAGAACTGTGACGCTCTCATAACAGGAGATATAAAGCATGACTGCTGGATTACTGCGAAAAATAAGGGGCTTTCTCTCTTTGACTGCGGTCATTATCATACGGAAAGGATAGCAGTGGAGCTGCTGGCAGGAAAACTCAGGTCAGCATTCCCTGAAGCAGAGATAATATGCGGAGACAGCGGTGATCCTGTAAAATATTCATTCGGAGGAAAATCTGTATGAGTATATGGATCTGCCCTGTATGCGGTGAAAAGCTTTCGGAAAATGGCAGAAGCCTTGTCTGTAAAAAGGGTCACAGCTTTGATCTTGCAAAAAGCGGCTATGTAAACCTTCTGCCGGTAAGCCGCAAGAGAACCAAAGATCCCGGAGATAATACCCTTATGGTAAAGGCAAGACGTAACTTTCTCGGAAAGGATTATTACAAGCCCATGAGCGACAGGCTATGCGAAGCGGTATCTTCAGTTTTCCCTCAGAATGGCGTGCTTTTTGACGCAGGCTGCGGCGAAGGTTATTATACAAAAAATGTCTATGACGCTCTTTCAGAAAATGGAAAAGCACCGGAAATATACGGAGCGGATATTTCAAAATGTGCAGTTGACGCAGCCGCAAAATACTGCAAAGGAGCAGAATTTGCAGTGGGAAGTGTATTTCATCTGCCTGTGGCTGATAAAAGCTGTGATGTGCTTATGTCCCTTTTTGCCCCATACTGCGGAGAGGAATTCAGGCGTGTGCTGAAACCCGAGGAAAAAATGATTCTTGTTATACCTGGAAGAAAGCACCTCTGGGGTCTGAAAAAGGCTGTTTATGATACGCCCTATGAAAATGAGGTGCGGGATTATGCCCTTGAAGGGTTTGAGTTTATGGGAAAAGAAAAGGTGGACTATGAAATATCTCTCGGAAATGCTGAGGATATACAGAATCTCTTTGCAATGACGCCCTATTATTACAAAACCGGCAGACAGGAACAGAGCCGCCTTGAAGCCTTGAATGAGCTTCATACGGAGATTTCATTTGAAATATTACAGTACAGAAATGAGGTAAAATAATTGGCACTTGACGGAGCATTTTTATATGCAGTAAAAAAAGAAATGGAATGCCTTATTGGCGCAAGGGTAGAAAAGGTTCATCAGCCTGCAAGAGATGAGGTAATTCTGTCTTTGAGAACACGTGAGGGCGGATACAAGGTGCTTATTTCCGCATCTGCTGACCGTGCAAGGGTTCATATGACGGATGTGCAGGTGGAAAATCCCAAGGTTCCGCCTATGTTCTGTATGCTTCTGAGAAAACGCCTCGGCAGCGGAAAGCTTCTTTCCATAAGACAGGACGGACTGGAACGTGTATTGTATTTTGATTTTTCCTGCGTAAATGAACTTGGAGATGTGGTGAATCTTACCCTTGCCTGCGAAATAATGGGCAGGTACTCAAACCTTATTCTCATAGATGAAAATAACAGGATAATTGACAGCATTAAGCGTGTTGACGCTGAAATGTCCAGTAAAAGACTTGTTCTTCCGGGTATGCCCTATGAACTTCCGCCCAGAGATGAAAGGCTGAATTTTCTTGAATGCAGTGAAACTGAAATACGGGAATCCCTTAAAAGCCGGGCAGGTTCACTGCCTAAGGTTCTGCTGGGAATACTGGAGGGCGTATCTCCGGTGCTTGTACGGGAATGGGCATTCTATGCAGGCAGAGGTGCAGACTGCCGCACTGAAACCATGAGTGAGGATACCTATGACAGGCTGTGCTTTGCGGTAAACCGCACTAAAGCAATGCTTACAGAGGGCAATTGTCATTTTACAATTGCAGCCACAAAAGAAGGACAGCTTAAGGATTTTTCATTCATTCCGCTTAATCAATACGGCACCCTTATGATAACCCGTGAAATGTCCTCAGCCTGTGTACTTCTTGACTGCTTTTATTCTCAGCGGGACAGAGCCGCAAGAATGAAACAGAGGGCGAATGATCTTTTCAGACTTCTTGTGCAGCGTTCAGAACGTATCAGCAGGAGAATTTCCTCTCAGACAGAGGAGCTTATGCAGTGCAGGGAAAAGGACGAGCTGAGAAGAAAGGCAGACCTTATTTCCGCAAATCTTTACCGCATTAAAAAAGGCGATAGTGAGGCGGTTTTAGAGGATTTCTATGATCCGGAATGTCCCGGGGTGACTATTGCCCTTGACCCAAGGCTTACTCCTCCTCAGAATGCACAGCGTTACTACAGCGCATACAAAAAGGCTTGCACAGCGGAAAAAGTGCTTGCAGAGCAGATAGAATCAGGACGTGAGGAGCTTGCATATTTTGACAGCGTCCTTGACGTTCTCACCCGTGCTGAAACTGAAAATGACCTTGAACAGCTAAGGCTTGAACTTGCAGAACAGGGTTATATACGTTCGTCAAGGCTCAAAGGAAAAGCACCTAAATCACTGCCGCCCATTGAGTATGTGTCATCTGAAGGCTTTGAAATATTCGTTGGAAGAAACAACAAGCAGAATGACAGGCTGACTCTCAAAGACGCAGAAAAGCTGGATATATGGCTCCATACCCAGAATATTCCCGGTTCTCACGTTATAATATCCGCAAGCGGCGGGGAAGTTCCCATGAATACTATTTTAGAAGCTGCACAGCTTGCGGCATATCACAGCAAGGCTCAGACTTCGGCACAGGTGCCGGTTGACTACTGCCTTGTGAAGTTCGTAAAAAAACCGGTGGGTGCAAAGCCGGGAAAGGTGATATTCTCAAATCAGCACACGGTTTATGTAACGCCTCCTGCTGATGTATCTGCATTCAGAAGGGAGAATAAAGCATGATCAGGCGTCTTACGGAAGAATTTTTTCACCGTGACTGTCTTGATGTGGCACCTGATCTTGCGGGAAAAATTATTGTCCGCAGACTGCCTGACGGAACAATTCTGAAAGAACGCATTGCGGAAACTGAGGCTTACCGTGGAGAGGAAGATCTTGCCTGTCATGCTTCAAAGGGCAGAACGCCAAGAACAGAGCTTCTTTACCGTGAAAGCGGCGTGATATATGTATATCTCTGCTACGGAATGCACTGGCTTATGAACGTTATCACAGGTGAAAAGGAACAGCCCCAGGGTGTGCTTATCCGTGCAGGAGAAATCCATAACGGACCTGCCAGGCTTACAAAATATCTTCAGATAGACAAAAGCTTCAACGGAAAAAGCTTTGCTGACAGCGGGAACCTCTGGATAGAGGACGACGGTTTCCGCCCAAAGCTGAGAACTGATGTTCGTGTGGGGATTGATTATGCAGGAGAATACTGGAAAAATATGCCCTGGCGGTGGATCGTCAATGAATGATATGGAAATGGCTGTCAGACTTGCAGAGCTTACAGCAGAAAAGGGAGGTACTGCCTATTTTGTGGGCGGATATGTCCGGGATAATCTTATGGGAAGAGAATGCAAGGATATTGACGTTGAGGTGCACGGAATTCCTGCAAGTGTTCTTGAAAATATTCTTGACAGTCTGGGAGAGCGAATGGAGATCGGCGAAAGCTTTGGCATATATGGCATAAAAGGCAGCGGACTCGATATCGCACTTCCCAGAAGGGAAACAGCAACCGGCAGAGGTCACCGTGACTTTGACATAACAGCTGACCCGTTTATCGGAACGGAAAAGGCGGCAAAGCGGCGTGATTTTACCATAAATGCCCTTATGGAAAATATTCTCACAGGAGAGATAACTGACCATTTCGGCGGCGTGAGTGACATTGAGAATAAAATAATACGTCATGTAAATGAAAAAACCTTTCCGGAGGACCCTCTGAGAGTTCTGAGAGCTGCCCAGTTTGCGGCAAGGTTTGATTTCTGCATTGCAGAGGAAACTATGGAAATTTGCAGAAATATTGATACAAGTACTCTTTCAAAGGAACGCATTGAAGCGGAACTGATGAAAGCGCTTTTAAGGGCGGAAAAACCCTCTGTATTTTTTGAAGTTCTGAAGGAAATGAATCAGCTTTCGGTATGGTTTCCGGAAACGGAATGCCTTATCGGAGTACCTCAGAACAGCCGCTATCACATGGAAGGTGACGTATGGAATCACACAATGATGGTTCTTGATGAGGCTGCAAAATTAAGAGAAAAGGTTTCATATCCATACGGCTTTATGGTGTCAGCCCTGGTTCATGATTTCGGGAAAGCAGTCAGCACGACGGAAGTAAAGGGAGTAATTCATTCTTACGACCATGAAACAAAGGGCATTCCTTTAATAAGGGAATTTCTCAGACGAATTACAGGTGAAAAAAGACTTGTTCGTTATGTTCTGAATATGGCAGAACTCCATATGAAACCGAATGTTCTTGCAGCTGCGGAAGCCTCTGTCAAATCCACAAACAAAATGTTTGACAGGTCTGTAAGTCCTGCTGATCTCATATATCTTGCAATTGCAGATGACAGAGGAAGAAAAAAGCTTGCAGAGGGTAATGACCATGGGAAATTTCTTTTTGAAAGACTGGAAGAATTTAATCGTATCATGGCAAAGCCATATGTTACAGGAAAGGATCTTATTGATTCAGGACTTGTGCCGGATAAAAATTTTTCGGAAATATTATCCTATGCCCATAAATTAAGACTTGCCGGAACAGATAAGGAGTCTGCACTCAGACAGGCTGTTTCCTATGGAAAGAAAATTTACCGAAAAAATAACCCTGGAATTTTTTAAAAAAAGTGTTGACAAATGAAACAAAACGTTGTATAATAGTAAACGTACTGAAAATGAATAGTAATGACAAAGGCGTCAGATTATTGGGAGTATCTTATGGATACCTTGGTTCTCTGCGCCTTTTTTGCTGTGTATAGCTTTCAGTATGAATTTATAATTTAATGTAAGGTGCATAACAGCACTAAAAATTTGATGTAAGGAGTAATATAAAATGAATCTGAAAAATCAGTATCTTATCGACCTGCTGGAAACAGTAAAGAAGAGAAACGCAGGCGAACCGGAATTTATCCAGGCTGTAACAGAAGTTCTGGAAACACTGGAGCCTGTTGTTGAAAGACGTCCTGACCTGGTTGAAGCTGGCGTTCTGGAAAGAATCGTTGAACCGGAAAGACAGATCATGTTCCGTGTACCGTGGGTAGATGACAACGGCAAGGTACAGGTAAACAGAGGTTTCCGTGTACAGTTCAACTCTGCAATTGGTCCGTACAAGGGCGGTATCAGACTTCACCCGTCTGTATATCTGGGTATCATCAAGTTCCTCGGTTTCGAGCAGGTATTCAAGAACAGCCTGACAACACTGCCTATGGGCGGCGGTAAGGGCGGCTCTGACTTTGATCCCAAGGGCAAGAGCGACGGCGAAGTTATGCGTTTCTGCCAGAGCTTCATGACAGAACTTTCCAAGCACATCGGTGCTGACTGTGATGTTCCTGCTGGTGATATCGGTACAGGCGGCCGTGAGATCGGTTATATGTTCGGTCAGTATAAGAGACTACGCAATGAGTTCACAGGCGTTCTGACAGGTAAGGGTCTGACATACGGTGGTTCTCTGGCAAGAACAGAGGCTACTGGTTATGGTCTGCTTTACTTCACAGACGAAATGCTGAAGGCTAACGGTATGTCACTGGAAGGCAAGACTGTTGTTATTTCCGGTTCCGGTAACGTAGCTATCTACGCAACAGAAAAGGCTACACAGTACGGTGCAAAGGTTGTTGCACTGTCTGACTCCAACGGCTATATCTACGACAAGAACGGTATTGATCTGCCCCTGGTTAAGCAG
>JBJERG010000061.1:0-8609 GCA_051882155.1 Ruminococcus sp. | reverse complement strand
CATTCAGTATCAAGGGTTGTTACAGTCATAATGGATTTTGGCGGCACCTTGATAAGATATGTTTCTCCTGTTCTGTGGCTGGGACGTATGGCTTTTCCGCGTACAAACCAGTTTGCATCATATTTCTGTCCCGGTTTCGGACCAGAGGTGACAACAGTTGACAGAATCTTATTGTCAAATGCCATATCCTTTACAAGAACTGAATATACACGAGGCTCATTGTCCTCATTTGTAAAGTGCATGGTCATCTCGCTGCGGTCAGGCGATACAAGAGTCATAAAGTTATTGCTTGTATTTGTTATGTAATGATTTTCTTCGCCGTCACCGTAGCAGGCACCATTTACAAACATCCAGCCCTTTGGCGAAAATCTGCCCCAGTGCATAGCCATCCAGAATCCGCTGTCAAGACGGTAATTGCCGGACCAGGGTTCCCATGCGCTTATAAGCTGTCTTGGAGCATTGCAGGAGCCATCGTAATATGAAGAAATTGCAGGTGCAAATTCATACATACACATTTTTCCGTTATAATAGCTGTTTATAATGCGGTTAGCCACGTCAATAGCGCCGTCTTTGCCGGTGATGCCGCTGCCGTCAGCCTGGACAGTCAGATGAGAAAGATTGCAGGGCGGTGTACCTTCACTGTACCAGATTTCCTTTCCGTAGGCTTCATTAAGAAGATTGGTGTAGGAATCACCGTATGTATTATAATGAAGTCCTATAACATCCACTGCATTTCTGAGCTTAAAGTTCTCCACCATCTGAGCCGCAATATTGCGGGTTCCTGCTTCATCCGACGCAACAAGCTTTATCTTGCGGAAATCGTAAGGAGGGTCCTGTTCATTGTCAAGACGTGCTCTGAGATAAAGTATCCACGTTTCATCAGCAGAATCTGTTTCATTTGAATCTGCGCTTATGAAATCAAATTTCAGACCGTAAACACGATATGCTTCAAGAAGGGTATCACGATACCATGAATATCTTGCCTCAAAGCCCTGCTGCTGACTGAATGAAAATGCCCTTGTCACCCATGCAGGCTCACCCCAGCGAAGGAGATCAAGTGTAATGTCCGGATTTATTGCCTTTGCGTCAGCTGCAAACTGAAAACCGGCACCTCTTGTAACATCTGCCGGTTCTTCCATAGAACGTTTTGTTGCAGGCTCAGTACCGGAGGATGAATTTACATCGGCACCAAGTTCAACTTTAATATGGCGAAGGCAAACGCCGTAATCCTTCTGAAACAGAAGGCGCATCATTTCCTCGTATTCCTTAGGATGCAGAGCCTTATAATCCAAAAGCAGTCTTGATGTATTTGCTGAAGTAATACATCCCAGTCCTCTGTACCATGCGGCAGGATTTTCATTTGCCTGCATACCATCGGCAACTATTTCCATGGAAACATGCTTTGATTTTGAAAATCTTTCGTTATATGCCATGTTTCGGTATTCCTTTCTTACGAATTTATATCATTATCCCGGGATTTCCCTGCGATAAGAAATTTTATATTCTTACCCATTTCATCGAACATTTTTTCATGCTCTGTCATAAAGCTTTCTATTCCCTTTTCCTTGTGAAGGTCATATGTTTTAAACTTTATCTCAAATCCAGCTTTTTCAAAATACAGAAGAGAATCCTCGAACAGAAGATCATCATCTGTTTTAAACCATATTTCTCCGTCGAGTATATCCTTATACTGAGCAAGCTGTCTGATGTGAGTAAGGCTTCTTTTATTATGCTTCGGACGAGGCCAGGGATTACAGAAATTTATATATATCCTGTCCACTCTGTCCTTTTCTGAAAAGAATTCAGAGAAGAGCATGAGATTGCAGTTGAATATCCTGATGTTATCAGTTTTAAGATTCTTTTCCTCATATGCAGCCTCGATCTTGCGTTTTGCAAGCACCAGCATCTCATTCTTTATGTCAATAGCTATGTAATTATATTCACTGTGAGCGGCAGCTTCCTGAGAAATAAATCCGCCTTTACCGCAGCCAAGCTCCAGTCTTAAAGGCTGCATATTTGGAAATAGTCCGTTCCATTTGCCTCTGTAATCTTTAGGCTGACATACATAAAAGGGACAGGATTCAAGTTCCGGCTTTGCCCATGGTTTATGGCGTATGCGCATATATGCGTCTTCCTTTCCGATAAATAGCTTTAGCAGGCACCAAAGCCTATTTTCTTTATTATATCATAAAATCAGAAAAAAACAAAGGGGTATTACAAAAAAATACTGAATTTTTTTTATAGTATTTTTAAGCAGTTTGTACGAAAACAAAAAACTGCCGCATTTCACTGCGGCAGTTCAGTATGTCAAAGCTTTATAAAAAGCTCACGTTTTGTTTTTGAATATTCCCGTGTTTCAACTCCTGCATGGTGAAACATCATCATAGCAGCCTTTGTGTTATCAGCGCCCGCATACTTATTGTCGCAGTAGATAACCTCCTTTATGCCGCTCTGAATAATCGCCTTTGCACATTCATTGCATGGATAAAGCGTAACATAAAGTCTGCATCCCTTCAGACTTCCGGCATTGCGGTTGAGGATCGCATTGAGTTCAGCATGACAAACGTAAGCATACTTTGTATCAAGAAATCCGCCTTCTCTTTCCCATGGCATATCATCATCATCACAGCCAATGGGCATTCCGTTATATCCCACTGCAACTATTTTATTTTCAGTATTTACTATGCAGGCACCCACCTGGGTGTTATTGTCTTTGCTTCGCTGGGCAGAAAGCATTGCAATACCCATGAAGTATTCATCCCATGAAAGGTAATCAGTTCTTTTCATGGATATCAGCCCTTGTCACCCGGGAATTTTGAAATGCTTCCGCTTAGGTATTCCTTATAGAGAACCATATCAAAAACATTCACCCTGCCGTCAGCATTTACATCTGCGGAAGCTGTATCTATGCTGTTTCCCTTGACATTTGCCACATACTTTGTAACCTTTACAAGATCAGTAACAGTAACCTTCTTATCTCCTGTAACGTCGCCGAGAACGCCGTCATCAGCCGGATTTGTTGGATCAGTAGGATTGTCAGGATCATCTGTAACATTGCCGGAGGTCTTTGTTCCGCCGTTGATGTTGCTTCCCTCAGTAGAAGAATAGCTGCTGTAGAATTCATTCAGTGAAAGGCCTGTACCATTTTCGCCCAGAGGGATCTGGTGGTCAAGACCGATATACTTACCGGAATCAGATGTCTGCCACAGGGACTTTTCAAAGAGTGAATACTTGTTGTCATCCCATACCTTGAAGCTGCTGTCAAGAAGTCCGCCTGTATCGCCGGAGTTAGGATTCAGACACCAGAATGTGTGATTGATGTGATTTTCAACCATATAATCACGGAGAAGTTCCATCCATTTCTGGTTTTTGCCGTCGTCCATGTGTCCGCCCCATTCGCCGATAAGCAGCGGAGCGATATCCTCAGCGTTGACATATGCCCATGTATCGTACCAGTAATCATCAAGGAGCGTCTGTGTTGTGAAATCCTTGTCAAACCATGTCTGGGCATATACGGAAGGACCGTAGTCATGAGGTGAATATACGATCTGGCTGTTCATTGAAGCAGAACCGAAATCTACCGGGTAATCCCTTACACCACGAAGATTTCCGCCCCACCAGCCGCCGTGCCAGGGTGACTGTGATGCAGGAGCATTCCACAGGTCGGGTGTATCGTAGGTGTTGCCGTTTTCCGTCTTGGGATACTGCTCAACACCCTCAATAAGGATAAGTGCATTCGGGTTTACTTCAAGGATAGACTTGCCGCAGACAGTAGCAGCATAAGCCCAGTTGTTTTCATCTGTGGAGCCGTCCCATTTAGCCATATCCGAAGGACAGGTTGAACCGGAGTAGCCACGTTTGCCATGTGGCTCATTCTTGAGGTCATATGCAATAAGCGTATCATCATTCTTATACTGGTCAGCCAGCCATACAAGTGAATCTATCCACATTTCTGTAGTAACCTTTGTGCCGTCTGCTGTAACTGCCATATTGTCAGCGTCAGCAGCAGCAGGCTCATGATACCACAGATTGTAGTTATGACCTGAGTTATGTGAAGCAGGACTGTGAACGTCAACTATACACTTGATGCCGTATCTCTTCATTTTCTGGAGAAGCACCTTGAAGACGCCCCAGCTGTCCATAGTTTCGCCGTCTGTATCAACGAAATCCGGATTGAATGAGTAATCCGGGCTGTTTGCAGCGTTAAAACCTACGCATTCCAGCGGAGTACCGTTCATCCACGACATAAGAAGCTCCGTGGAAACAGGAATACGTATGCAGTTGATACCATGGTCAGCAACCGAGGACAGAAGCTCATCAGCATCTGCACTCCAAAGACCATGGGGAAAATTCTCAGTACAGTTGAAGCCGAACCAGTTTGCACCTGTCAGCCACACCTGATTTCCGTTTTTGTCATAAAGCTTGCTGCCTTCAGCGTGAAGCCAGTCATCACCTGAAGCACCGGCTGCCTCAGCATTCATATTGGGAATACTTGCTGAAAATGCAGAAGCGGTCATTACGCCTGCCATCATCAGACCAAGTATTTTTTTGTATAGTTTCATGCGATTATACCCCCTTTACCTTTCCATTATTTAAGTTTTTCGCAAACATACCTATACATATTATATTATATAATTATTTTTCAGTCTTGTCAATAGCCGAAAACAACATTTTTAAAACAATTATCAAAAAAAACCGCTGCGATTCACTCACAGCGGTTTTGACACAATTTACTCCTTAGAAATAACAATTGCAGCAGTTTTATATATGCTGTTGGCAGGAACGACGCCGCGTACCGCTGAAAGCGGATAAATATTGGAATGAGCTCCGATTACAGTGCCGGGATTCAGTACGCTGTTGCAGCCCACTTCTACATAATCGCCCAGCATTGCACCCATTTTCTTTAGTCCCGTCTGGATTTCCTCTTCACCGCTGCGAATAACCACCGGTGTTTTGTCAGACTTGACATTAGAGGTAATTGAACCTGCGCCCATATGAGATTTATAGCCAAGAATGCTGTCGCCCACATAATTATAATGCGGGGTCTGTACATTATCGAAGAGAATTACATTTTTAAGCTCTACAGAATTTCCTACAACGCAGTTATCACCCACAAGAGCGCTTCCTCTTATAAATGCACAGTGACGTACTTCCGTATATGCACCAATTATACAAGGCGCACCGATGAATGCCGTCGGGAATACAGTTGCCTTTTTATGTATCCAGATGCCTTCGGCAGGATTATCGTATTCATCAGGCGAAAGAGTCTTTCCGATCTCTGTTATCATATCACTTATTCCGGACAGCGCTTCCCAGGGATAAGTAAATTTTCCAAGATAATCTCCGGCAAGAGTATGTTCCAGAGAGTATAATTCTGAAATTTTAATGTTATTCATACAAACTCCTTATTTATGTCGTCTATAACGGCTTATTTTTTCCAATAGAAATAGTATCACATTTACATAAATTTGTCAAGAGTCTGTGAACAGCGAAAAAACCTGCGCTTGAAACGCAGGCCTTTTCGTTTTGTGAAAGGGAAAATATCTATGAAAATCTGATATGTTCGTGTATTTATTCGCCAAGATGCCAGATATCTCTGTTATACTCAGCAATAGTTCTGTCGGAGGAAAAATATCCTGCCTTACTGATATTTATGAGCATTTTCTTTGCCCATTCCATTCTGTTTTCGTAATCCCTGAAGGCAAGCTCCTTCTTTTCAATATAATCCTCAAAGTCAGGGAACGTCATGAACCAGTCCTTGCCTATAAGTTCTTTTTTCAGTCTTTCCAGATGTTCCTTGCTGCCAACTGCAAGAAGCTCTTCACTTGTAATAAAATCAACTGCCGCCTTGATATCCTCATTACTTTCATAGTAAGATGATGCGTCATAGCTTGCGTCTGCATAACGCTTTACAACAGTTTCGCTGGAATCACCGAAAATATAAATGTTTTCATCGCCCACAAGGTCATGGATCTCAACGTTAGCTCCGTCCTCTGTACCAAGAGTAACAGCACCGTTCAGCATGAACTTCATATTTCCTGTACCGGAAGCTTCCTTTGATGCAAGTGAGATCTGCTCTGAAATATCACAGGCAGGAATCAGATGTTCTGCATTTGTAACGTTGTAATTTTCAACCATGACAACATTAAGATAGGGACTTACTTCCGGATCGTTATTTATAACTTCCTGGAGGCAAAGTATCAGATGAATGATATCCTGAGCAATTACATATGCAGGAGCAGCCTTTGCACCGAAAATTGCTGTTATAGGTGTAGTCGGCTTCTTGCCTGCCTTTATTTCAAGGTACTTGTGAATGATATACAGTGCATTCAGCTGCTGGCGCTTGTATTCATGAAGTCTTTTTATCTGAATGTCAAAGATAGAATCGGAATTTATTTCAAGATTCTGTGTTTTTCTGAGATAGCCGCAAAGATCTTTTTTGCATTCAGCCTTTATTTCAAGCAGTCTTTCGAGAACCTTTTCATCATCTGCAAAGGCTGAAAGCTTTTCAAGCTCCATGGCGTCCTTCTTGAATCCGTCGCCGATAAGAGATGTTATAAAATCTGTAAGCTCCGGATTGCAGTGAAGCAGCCAGCGGCGGAAGGTTATGCCGTTTGTTTTGTTATTGAACTTGTCGGGATAAATCTTGTAGAAATCAGCAAGTTCTGTTTCCTTGAGAATATCTGTATGGAGTGAAGCAACACCGTTTACACTGTAGGAATAGTGAATGCAGATATGCGCCATATGGACACGGTCATCTCTGTCGATTATAGCCAGCTTTTCTCCTTCAAACTTTCTGCGGACTTTATCATCAAGAATCTCAATGATAGGAACAAGCTGGGGTACAGCCTTCTGCAGATAGGAGATAGGCCATTTTTCAAGAGCCTCTGCAAGAATGGTGTGGTTCGTATAAGCGCAGGTACGGCTTACAATATCAATTGCCTCATCAAGTTCAACTCCACGCTCACAAAGCAATCTGATAAGCTCAGGAATAACCATTGTAGGATGTGTGTCGTTTATCTGGATAGCCGCATAGTCGGGCAGGTCATAGAGAGTACAGCCCTTTGCAACGCATTCATCAAGTATAAGCTGCGCACCGCTGCTTACCATGAAATACTGCTGATATACACGCAGAAGCCTGCCTGCTTCGTCACTGTCATCTGGATAGAGGAAAAGCGTAAGATTTTTCTCAATATCAGTCTTATCAAAATCAATGCCCTTTTCGACGATAGACTCATCCACAGTTTCTATATCAAAAAGATGCAGCTTGTTTGTAAAGCTGTCATAGCCGGTAACGTCAATATCATAAAGTCTTGACTTAACTGTCAGACCACGGAATTTTACATCATATGTTTTATCTGTTTTTGTAAGCCAGCCCTTTTCTTCAATCCATGGATTAGGTTCTTCGGTCTGGAGATTGTTTTCAAACTTCTGCTTAAAAAGTCCATAATGATAATTAAGACCTATACCAGCTCCATTCAGACCCAGAGTAGCTATAGAATCAAGGAAGCAGGCAGCCAGTCTGCCAAGTCCTCCGTTGCCCAGTGAAGGCTCCGGTTCAACTTCTTCGATCTCGCAGATGTCTTTGCCGTTTTCTGCAAGAAATGCCTTTACTTCATCATAAAGACCAAGGTTAATAAGATTATTTGAAAGCAGCTTGCCGATAAGGAATTCAGCTGATATATAGTAAATCTTTTTCTTGCCGCCGGATGCAGTCTTTTCCTTGGCGGCAGCCTTGACCATATCAAGAAGTCCATAATATACTTCTTCGTTTGTGCAGTCCTTAACAGATCTGCCGTATTTTTCATTCAATATACTCTGCAAATTCATAGTATCTGTCCTTTCACGTTATTTCTCATATATTTTTCGTTCTTACATTACTATTATACTACGTTTTATTTATTATTTCTTGCATAAAAAAGCTGTATATTTGCACAATACTATTATTATTTTCGAGAATTTACAAAAATCAGCTTGAATATCAGCACAAAAGAAGCTATACTAAAAATAATATAAAATAATGGGAGGAAAAAATGAACGTCTGTCAGTACGAAACCTATCATGAAAACAAATCCCATGTAACGCCTGATTTTCCCTATAACACTTACCTTTGCTCCATACCTCTTGATTTTCCTGAGGTTGCTACCCACTGGCACGGAGAAGCAGAGATAATTGTAATAAAAAAAGGAAAGGGAATAGTGGAGATAGATCTTAAATCATATGATGCTGATGAAGGGAGTATGCTTCTGATTCTTCCCGGACAGCTTCATTCTATAAAGCAAAAACCCGGGTTTATTATGGAATACGAAAATATACTGTTTGAACCGGACTTTTTAGGTACGGAAACTGCTGATATCTGCGGAAATCTGTTAAAGCCTCTGTTTAACGGAAACATCTCCCACAGTCCAAAGCTGGACGAGAATCTGCCGTATTATGAAGAAGCGTCCGAATACATTAAAAAAATCGACAATTTATGCAGTGAAAAAAAACACGGCTATCAGCTGGGCGTAAAGGGACTTCTGTTCTCATTTTTTCATCTTATCGTTTCAAATCACAACAAAGCCTCTTACCGTTCTTCCCATGGACGTTCTGTAGAAAAGGTAGATCGG
>JBJERG010000060.1:0-1884 GCA_051882155.1 Ruminococcus sp. | reverse complement strand
GGAATACATGATATAATGAAAAAAAGCATTGATGAGAAATAGTAGCAATTCTACGGCGGAACAGAGAGGCTCTGGTTGGTGGAAAGAGCAGCGGCGCATTGTGAATACATCTCGGAGCAGGTTTTCTGAAATTATAGTAGGGAAGCACGGGTACGCCCGTTAAAGCGTCTTGAGGTCAGGCGATTCTCGTCTGATAAACTGAGGTGGTACCACGGTGAAAACATCGTCCTCTGGCTGTATTAAATAAGCCGGAGGCTTTTTTATTTTCCGGCATTATCATGAAAGGAAGAAATATTATGACATTTTTTGAAGAACTAAAAAGAAGAGGGCTGGTTGCTCAGACTACACATGAAGAAAAGATTGAAGATCTTATCAACAACAAGCAGATTTCATTCTATATTGGCTTTGATGCCACAGCAGACAGCCTTCATGTAGGACATTTTATTCAGCTTATTCTTATGAAGCATATGCAGATGCACGGACATAAGCCGATAGCACTTCTTGGAACTGCTACAGCAATGATCGGTGATCCTACCGGCAAAACAGATATGCGAAAGATGATGACAGTTGAGGAGATAGACTATAACGCTGAATGTTTCCGTAAGCAGATGGCACGTTTTATTGATTTTTCAGACGGAAAAGCTGAGATCGTGAAAAACGGCGACTGGCTTCGTGATATGAATTACATTACATTTATGCGTGATATCGGCAAATATTTCTCAGTTAATCAGATGCTTACTGCTGAATGCTTCAAGTCACGTCTTGAAGGAAAGGGACTTTCATTCCTTGAATTTAACTATATGCTTCTTCAGAGCTATGACTTTTTGCACCTGTACAAGAATAACAACTGTGTTCTTGAACTTGGCGGAAACGATCAGTGGAGCAATATGCTGGGAGGCGTTGACCTTGTACGCCGTGTTGAGGGCAAAGAAGTCTATGCAATGACATCATCTCTGCTCCTTACAAAGGAAGGCAAGAAGATGGGTAAGACAGAAAAGGGTGCTTTGTGGCTTGACAAGGAAAAGTGTTCTGTATACGATTTCTACCAGTATTGGAGAAATGTTTCCGATGATGACGTTATGAACTGCCTGAAACTTCTCACATTTATTCCAATTGAAGAGATTGAAGAAATGGAACGCACCATGAAAGGTCAGGAGCTTAATAAAGCCAAGGAATTGCTTGCTTATCATCTCACAGAAATGGTCCATGGCAAGGAAGAAGCTGACAATGCACAGAATGCGGCAAGAGCTGTATTCAGCGGTTCAGGGTCTGACGCCAATATGCCTACAACAACTATTTCTGCTGATGAACTGGAAAACGGTGGAATGGGTATTCTGAATCTTATGGTGAAGGCAGGACTTTCCGCTTCAAACGGCGAAGCAAGACGCCTTGTACAGCAGGGCGGTGTTTCTGTAAATGATGTTAAGATCACAGATCCGAAATCCATTATTACTCTGGAGGGAGAAACTATTATAAAAAAAGGAAAGAAAGTATTCCACAAAGTAATAGTAGGATAAAATACAATAAAGCTGCCGCTGAAAGTAAGCTGTTATTTATGGCAAGAGGAATATGAACACCTTGACACCTCGTAGATTTTGGGTTATAATGTAAATACCGAACAACATTGAAAGGAGCATCTGTATGCTGAAAATCACATTAAAGCTTGAAGGTATGATGTGCAGTATGTGCGAAGCTCATGCAAGTGAGGCTGTACGGGAAGCATGGAAAATCAAAAAAGTAAATTCTTCGCATAAAAACGGTGAAACTGTTATAATAACTGAAAATGATATTTCTGATGCTGATCTTAAAGATGTTATGGAAAAGACAGGATTTAAAGTTCTTTCAATCATAAGAGAACCTTTTGAAAAAAGGCGTTTTTTTCAA
>JBJERG010000059.1:0-1888 GCA_051882155.1 Ruminococcus sp. | reverse complement strand
CTATGTACAGTCTTTGTGCGGCATTGCTTTATTTTAAACTGCAAAGGCAGGTTGGTTGATAGTATGGAAAAACTGCTGGACTGCGGAATGAGCATAGGAGAACAAATGCTCATATGCGGCGGTGAGGTACATCGGGTTGAAGACAGCCTCAGAAGAATATTTCATGCCCTTGGAGCTGTAAGAACGGATGTTTTTATTATAACAAGCAGTATGATCGTAACTGTTCACACAAAAGACGGACGAGCATACACCCAGACAAGAAGAATTACAGAAACCGGTATCGACTTCGAAAAGCTTAACAGATTAAACGAACTTTCAAGAAAAATATGCAGAACCAAAATGACGGCGGATGATATCAATTCTGAGTTATCAGCTATCTCAGCCTGTAAAAGATATCCGCTGTGGCTAGAATATATCTGCTATGCTGTAATAGCCGGTGCATTTACACTTTTTTTCGGCGGAGGATTTACAGAAGCACTTGTATCATTCGCAGCAGGATTTATAGTCCGGTTTATTATTTTAATAAGTGATAAAGCTGTAAGCAACAAGATTTTTTCAAAATTCCTGTCATCATTTGCAACTACTGCTATTGCATGGGCAGCTTTGAGCCTTGGAATTATACCGGACGCACAAAAAGTAATCATAGGAAGCATTATGGCACTTTTACCCGGAATCGGTCTTACTAACGCACTAAGAGATCTGCTTGTAGGCGACAGCATTGCCGGACTTCTTCGTACTATAGAAGCTTCCATAACTGCACTGGCAATTGCCGCAGGATATTTTATCCTTGCCATGCTTGCAGGAGGTATTGCAGTATGATAATATCATCTGAATTGATCCAGCTCATTACAGGCACTATCGGTTCTCTGTGTTTTGGAATACTTTTCAATATGCACGATAAAAAACTTATATTCTCTGTAATAGGAAGTTTTATTGCAACAGGACTTTTCGTACTGATAAGTCATTTCATTTCAAGTGAACCTTTTATTTATTTCATAGTTGCAGCTATAATTTCTCTGTATTCTGAAATTATGGCAAGAATACTCAAAACGCCTGCCACACCAATTATTACAACAGCTCTTGTTCCGCTGATTCCCGGAGGTTCTCTTTATCACACCATGGCATATGCCTTTAACAGCAGCTGGTCAGAATTCTGGGAAAAGGCTGTGTATACTTTAAAGCTTGCCTCCTCTCTGGCTCTGGGAATCATTCTCGTTACAGCTGCTGTACAGCTTACTTTAAGGCAATTCACACATAAGAAAATGTAAATCTAAAGGTAAAACTAATGCAGCATCGCAGGCATAATAAAACGGCTTGCGGTGCTGCATTCAATTCAGACAGGAAGGAAATAATAATGCCAGTTATCATAGAAATTAAAAATTCAGATATTTCAGAGCTTCAGTTTTTCAGAGGATATTCAGAGCCTCAGCTTCTTCACTGGAATGAACCGCTGCCGGGTGTTTTTATTGCGGAAAGTCCCAAGGTAATTGAACGTGCTGTCAAGGGCGGATATGAAGCCATTGCCCTTCTCATAAACCGACGTGATATTGACGGAGAAGCAGCAGAAATCATTGAAATGTGCCGTGATACACCTGTTTATACAGGCGACAGTGAAACTATTGTTTCCCTGACAGGATTCAAGCTTATAAGAGGCGCACTTTGTGCCATGAAAAGAAAGGTACTGCCTTCAGTCGAAGATATATGCAAAAGCGCAAAGAGGATAGCTGTTCTTGAAAACGTTGTCAATCCCACCAATATCGGTGCAATTTTCAGAAGTGCAGCAGCCCTTAATATGGACGCTGTTCTTCTGACTCAGGGCTGCAGCGATCCTTTATACAGACGTTCATCAAGAGTAAGCATGGGTACTGTTTTCCAGGTGCCGTGGACT
>JBJERG010000058.1:0-8794 GCA_051882155.1 Ruminococcus sp. | reverse complement strand
TCCTCACTGTCAGAGTCTGTAACGCCGAAGGCATATTCTCCTATGCTTTCAGTACGCTTGGGAAGAACCACTTCCTTCAGATTTGTGCAGGCAATGAAAGCGTGGTCGCCTATGGTGAGAGGAACGCCTTCGCCCTCTGTTTCATTATCCGCACCCTCAAAGGTAACGCTTGCCAGAGAAGAACAGTCAGCAAATGCAGTGCTGTAAATAGTTGTTACGCTTTCGGGAATTTTAGCATAACTGAGAGATGTGCAGTAATCAAATGCACCAGCACCGATCACCTCAAGGGTATCCGGGAATATTACCTCTTTCAGATTCTCGCATTTAAAGAATGCACAGTCGTGTATTGTTTTTACCCCGTCTGGAACGGTAAAGGAATCAGCAGTATCTGAAGGCGGATAGAAGTAAAGCTCAGTTTCATCCTTGCTGTAAATGACGCCGTCCTTTACGGTGTAGCTGGGATTATCCGGGTCCACCGTTATGTTTTTAAGGCTCAGACAGCCGGAAAATGTACCGTCGCCGAAATCAATGAGAGTATCAGGAATACTGAAATCCGTCAGATTTACGCAGCCCATGAAGGTATATCCGCCCAGACAGGAAAGGCTTTCAGGGATACTGATATTCTGAAGGCTTGTACACATATAGAATACGAAATCGCCTATATCTGTAAGGGTATCCGGCAGAGTTATCTCTGAAAGAGCAGAGCATTCACGGAAAGCCTCGTTTCCGATGACCTTTGTATTTTTGCCGAATGTAACGCTTTCAAGGGAGTGGCAGAAGGCAAACATACCCGCAGGGATCTCCTCCACCGTATCCGGAAGCTTTACGCTTTTAAGAGAGTGACATTCCGCAAAGGCATAGGAGCCGATTGAAGTAAGCTCCGCATTTTTCGGAAATGTTACAGACTGAAGATTTTCGCAGCCTGCAAATGCGCCGTCACCGATAGCAGTAACTGTGTATCCGTCTATTTTCGGGAGAATGTTTACATTTACGGCAGTAGATGCGCACTGGGATATTTCAACGAAACGTGTATCCTCAATGACATTGTATGTGAGAATGCCGTCGCTGAAGGAGGTGACTTCCTCACTATCCGGTGTATTTTCCGCAGCAGCAGCAAAGGGCACTGCTGAAATGAGCATAAAGGAAGCAGACAAACCTGCTGTAAAACGTCGAAAAAGAGATTTTGTCATTGTGATTATCCTTTCTTTTTAGGTTCCGGGCGTTTTGTGGCGCTTCCGGTTCTGCCGCCGGGAACAGGCTTTGGAATGGCAGCCTTCCTGCGGAGAATAACTAAAAGCACAATTCCTCCGATAACAAGCACACCTCCGCCAATGGCAATGAGCCATATCCACAGTTTGCTGCTGCCGGAGCCTGTGCCTTCCAGGTCGTAGGTTTCCGTAAAATTGTATATGGTATCATTTACGCCGTATTCCACTGTAAAACCGCTGATTTTTTTCGGTTCAGTGTCTTCGGATTCTGCGTAGTAGCCCATTGCCCCGTCGCCGATCTCTGAAATGGAATCCGGCAGGCGGAGAGTTTTCAGCTCTATGCAGTTGAAAAAGCTGTAAGCACCAAGTTTTTCTGTTCCCTCGGGAACTGTTGCCTCTGTAAGACCTGCGCAGGTATAGAAGGCATAATCGCCGATTGTTTTAAGAGTAGAGGGAAGGGAAACCTCCTTCAGTGAAGAGCAGTATGCAAACATTGAAGCGGAAATATCTGTGGTTCCCTCCGGAATCACAATGCTTTCAAGTCCTGTACAGCGGAAGAATGCGTCCATTCCGAAAACAGTGGCTTCTCCGAGGTCAAGGCTTTTTAGATGCACAGCGTCAACAAAGCTGCCGTTTGCGATCTGGGTGCAGCCCTCCGGAACAGTAAAGCTTTCCTGTTCCCTTGCCTCAGGATAACGCACAAGTGTCTTGCCGTCCTTTGTAAAGAGAACGCCCTCTTTGTCCATGAACATTTCATTTGTATCGGGAACTGTGATATCTGTAAGAGATTTGCAGTCCTGGAAGATGTACCCGCCCAGATTTGCCGTATTTTCGGTAAAGCTTACTGCTTTAAGAGATGTACAGCCCTGAAATGCGTAATCTCCTATTGAAGTAAGGCTTTCGGGAAAGGATATTTCAGAAACAGAGGAACAGCCGTAGAAGCTTTCAGAGCCTATTACCTCCAGACCCTCCGGCAATGTAACGGAGGACAGACCTGTGCATTCATAGAAGGTTGCCTCCGGAAGCTCAGTGATGCCCCTGGGAAGGGTAACGCTTTCCAGTTCCGGGCAGCCGTCAAATGCTCCTGCACCCATTTTGTCAACTTCCGCAGGGAGTTTTATGGATTTCAGCACGGAACAGGCTGAAAACGCCTGCCTTCCGATAACCTTTATGCTGTCCGGTACAGTGAGTTTTTCAAGGAAATAGCACTCGGAAAATGCACTGTCCGCAATTTCCGTTACAGGTGCGCCGTCAATTTCCTCGGGAATGGTGCATTCCTTTGCGCTCTGCAGACAGTTTGTTATAATGATATGGCCGTCTTCCGCTGTTTTATAGTTAAGGTCTTCATAAAGGGCTTCATTTTCCTCAGCATACACAGGCATGGCGGAGAAAGCATTCGCCGCAAGAAGTGAGGCAAATATAAAGCAGAGATGTTTTTTCTTCATGATCCTCAGTCCTTTTTATCTTCTTTATCTTCGCCGGATTTCCTGTTTTTCTTTGAGGAAACAGCCACAGCTCCGAATCCTCCGCAGAGAACAACCGCACCTAAAGCAATGATTACGACCTTCCATGTGAACTTTGAATTGCCATTGCTTTCCTCTTCAACGATAACCTTAGCTTCTGTTGATTCCTCCGCACTGCTTTCATCTTCGCCGGTGTTATCGCCGGCTGAGAGCATTTCCTTCAGCTGAGCTTCTGTTTTGGACACAAATGTAAAGTTGTTTTGGTAGTCGTATTCCTCGTCCTTATCTGTTGCGTATGTCTGGGCAATGGAGCCTGACAGTCCGTAGATAACAAGGGTGCTGTAGGAGGTCGTCAGATTGACGTCATATCCCAGGGCACAGTAGCCGATATCTGTAACAGTGGGCGGAATTACAATGCTTCTTACAGCAGTTCCTGCAAATGCGCCCTGTCCTATTTCAAGAAGTCCCTCGTTAAGCGTAACGTTTTCAAGGTTTGAACAGCCTGCAAATGCAGCGCTTGCAATGTTCAGAAGCTCCGGAGGAGTTTTTATATCAGTGAGTCTGGTCATATAGGCGAAGGCATATGTGCCGATCTCTGTAACACTGTCGGGAATGTCTATGCTCTGTATAGTAGTGTATGCAAACGCCCATGTGTCAATATAAATAAGACTGTCGGGAAGGGTAAGCTCAGTAAGGTATGTATTGCCTGCAAAACAGCCGTGGTATATTTCTTCAACACCGTCAGGGATAACGTAGGAGGTATCCTGCTTTTTAGGAGGATATGCAACTATTGCAATGCCGTCCTTTGAGAAGAGAACGCCGTCCTCTGTTTTATACATGGAATGTCCGGCATCTACAAAAAATTCCTTTATTCCCGTGCCGTAAAATGCACTTGCGCCGATATGGCATATATTTTTTGGAATAGTGACAGTTTCAATACTGCTCTGGTTGTTGAAAATGAAATCTCCCAGACCCACTACTGTAACGCCGTCGATTTTCTCCGGAAACGTAACATTCTTTTCCTTCGGCTCATATGCAGTAATGACAGCGCCGCCGAATTCATCGTCAATGCGGTATGTGTATTCGCCGGAGGTTATTTCCTCTGCTTCCTCGGTGGTTTCTTCGGTTTCTGCAGCCTCTGTTGTGGTTTCTGTATCGGTGTCGGTTTCAGCAAATGCAGTCATGCTCATACCGGAAATGCAGAGCATACCGCAGAGAGCCAGGGCGGCAAGTTTCTTTTTTGAAAACATAAAAAATATTCCTTTCCTTTAATTTATTCAACTGTAACGGATTTGGCTAAATTTCTCGGCTTATCCACATCATTTCCCTTGTTTACAGAGGTGTAATATGCGATAAGCTGCAGCGGAACTGCCGCCAGCATAGGCATGAGCATATCCTCAAAATCCGGAAGACCCAGCTTTACATCAGCAGTATTCTGCTCAGGCTGATAGCTGTCCCTGCAAATAAGAATCACCCTTGCACCTCTTGACTTTACTTCCTGTATATTGCTTATGGTCTTGTCAAACAGCTCCTTCTGAGTAGCAAGGGCAATAACAGGCATACCGTCGTTTATAAGGGAAATGGTGCCGTGCTTAAGTTCTCCTGCCGCATATGCTTCGGAATGAATGTAGGATATTTCCTTTAGCTTCAGTGAACCTTCCATGCTGAGGGCATAGTCAAGACCTCTGCCAATGTACAGCAGACTGTCCGCTGTAATAAGTGACGCTGCGATATACTGTGCAGTTTCCTTGTTTTCAAGGAGCTTTTCTATCATATCCGGAGTCTGTTCCAGAAGTGAAACAAGCCTTCTGCATTCATTTTCGTCAATTTTGCCCATGGCAAGAGCCATTTCAAAGGCGAAGAGGTACATAACAGCGATCTGCACTATGTATGCCTTTGTGGAAGCAACGGCAATTTCCGGACCTGCATGGGTATAAATGAGCATATCCGCTTCTCTTGCAATGGAGCTGCCCATGGCATTTACAATGGCAAGAGTCTTTGCTCCCTTATCCTTTGCAAGGTGCATAGCCGCCTTGCTGTCGGCGGTTTCACCGGACTGTGATATTATAATAACAAGGTCGCCTTCGCCCACAATAGGGTCACGGTATCTGAATTCTGAGGCAGTATCCACAATAACAGGAACTCTTGCCAGCTTTTCGATAACGTATTTTCCCAGCATTCCTGCGTGCATGGCTGTACCGCAGGCAACAATGAATATCTGTCTGAAGCCTCTGAGGGTTTCATGGGTAATGCCGCATTCCTCCAGATTAGGAAGACCGTCTGTGATTCTGGGGCTTATTGTATTTCTTATGGCGGCAGGCTGTTCATGTATTTCCTTCAGCATAAAATGCTCATAGCCGCCCTTGCCTATTGCCTCAACGTCCCAGTCAGCTGTTTTAAGCTCTTTTTCTATGGGTCTGCCGAAGCTGTCGAAAATCTTAACGCCCTTTTCATCCAGAACGGCTATTTCCTCATGCTCAAGGAGGTAGTAATTTTTAGTATACTCCAGCACTGCCGGAACATCTGATGCGATAAAGCTTTCGTTTTCGCCCACGCCTACGATAAGAGGACTTTCTCTGCGGACAGCGTAAACCACATTCGGGTGGTCAGCAAAAATGATACCCAGGGCATATGAACCTTCAAGGTCACGTACAGTATCAGTAATTGTTTCAATGGGACTGCCGTTGTAGTTGTAGTCAAGGAGCTTAGCGGCAACCTCTGTGTCGGTATCGCTGGAGAAGGTAACGCCTTTATGGATAAGATAATCTTTTATTTCCTTGTAATTTTCGATAATTCCGTTATGTACAACAGTAACTCTTCCGCCGCTATGAGGGTGGGAGTTTACATCTGAAGGTTCGCCGTGGGTAGCCCATCTTGTATGACCGATGCCCGCATTGCCCTCCGGTTTTCCTTCCGCTGACATTTTATCCACCAGATTCTGCAGTCTTCCCTTTGATTTAGCCACACATATTCTGCCCGTATTATCAAAAACAGCAATGCCTGCCGAATCGTATCCACGGTATTCAAGCTTGGACAGACCGTTTATAAGGACATCGGCGCAGCTGCGTTTCCCTACATATCCAACTATTCCGCACATTAAGCGAATCCTCCTTGTTGTTACATTATAAAAGGTATATTCCGATATATCCGCCGCCGGAAGGCAATGGATACACACTTTATTATTATAGCATAATATGTGATACAATGCAAGCGATAATGTGTGTATGAGATGAAATTAACGATTTTTTCCTCTTAATACGTTAAAACCCTCCCACCACCTTCGGTGGTCCGCCCCTCCCTTTCAGGGAGGGCAATATTCCGCTGAATTTTACTTAAACTGTAATTTAAAGCAATAACATAAATGCCGCCGTCAAAAGGCTCTACTGAAAGGAGAGCTGTCAGCGAAGCTGACTGAGAGGTTTTCACGGCGGAGCCGTGACTGAAGGGTTTTTATGAATTATTTTATGAAAAACCCTTGCAAAATATTGCTTTTCATGTTATTATGTGAATAGCAGTGTCCTGCTTTTAAAAAGCACTGCATTCATACAAGCAAAAAATTATAAAGGAGCATATTTTTCATGAAATACGGTTACTTTGACCTTGAAAACAAGGAATATGTCATCACAAAACCTGATACTCCCGCACCATGGTGCAATTACCTTGGTTCTCCCGAATACGGCGCAATTATTTCAAATAATGCAGGCGGCTACAGCTTTGTAAAATCCGGCGCAAACGGCAGAATTACCCGTTACCGCTTCAATTCCAATATGGCTCTGCCGGGAAGATACATCTATATCCGTGACAATGATACTGCGGATTACTGGTCAGCTTCATGGCAGCCTGTAGGCAAACCGCTGGATTCCTATAAAAGCACCTGCCGTCACGGTACTGCATACACAGTTATAAGCGCAGAATATGCAGGCATTTCCTCAGATGTTACATATTATGTACCCACAGGCAAGACATATGAAGTGTGGAGAGCAATTGTTAAGAATGATTCTGATAAGGCAAGAAACCTTTCTCTCTTCGGCTTTATCGAATTCACCAACGAAAACAACTACGAACAGGATCAGGTAAACCTCCAGTATTCACTGTTCATCTCCCAGACAAAGCTTGCGGGCAACAAGATTCTCCAGACCATAAGCGAAAACAGCAAAAGAGATAAGAGAGAGAGATTTTTCGGTCTGACAGGCGCACCTGTAACAGCCGCAAACGGCAGCCTTGATAACTTTATCGGTGCATACCGCACATACTCAAACCCTATCGCTGTTGAAACAGGCAAGTGCGACGGCGTTATGAACTATAACTCCAATTCCTGCGGCGCACTCCAGAGTGAAATCACTCTCCAGCCGGGAGAATCAAGAGAGCTTATCTACGTTCTCGGTCAGAAGAGCAATGACGAGGCTGACGAAATTCTGAAATCCTACGAAAAACCGGGAAAGGTTGACGCAGAGGTTTCAGAGCTTAAAAACTACTGGCACGAAAAACTGGAAAGCTTCTCCGTTGAAACTCCTTCCGAAGAATTCAACAACATGATAAATGTGTGGAATGCTTACCAGTGCTTTATTACATTCATCTGGTCAAGAGCAGCCTCTCTCATTTACTGCGGTCTGAGAAACGGCTACGGCTACCGTGATACAGTTCAGGATATCCAGGGTATAATTCACCTTGACCCGGAAATGGCTGCTGAAAAGATACGCTTTATGCTGTCTGCACAGGTAAGCAACGGCGGCGGTCTGCCTCTGGTAAAATTCAACCACAATGCAGGTCACGAGAATACTCCCGACGATCCGGAATATGTAAAGGAAACAGGTCATCCTTCATACCGTGCTGATGACGCACTGTGGCTCTTCCCTACTATCCGCAAGTATGTGGGCGAAAGCGGCAATACTGCATTCTATGACGAAGTTATCGTTTACGCAGACGGCGGCGAAGCAACTGTATATGACCACATGAAGAATGCTGTCCGCTTCTCCATGGAAAGACTGGGCGACCACAAGATGCCTGCCGGACTTCACGCTGACTGGAATGACTGTTTAAGACTTGGCAAGAAGGGCGAATCCACATTCGTTGCATTCCAGCTGTACTATGCAATGTCCATGATGAAGGAGCTTGCTGATAGCCGTGGCGACAGTGAATATTCAGAATATATCACTAAGGTACAGGCTGAACTCCACGCTGCACTTGAAAAATGCTGGGACGAGGACAGATTTATCCGTGGAATCCGTGAGGACGGCGTAATTGTTGGTGCGAAGAAGGATCCGGAAGCTAATATGTGGCTCAATCCCCAGAGCTGGAGCGTAATTTCCGGCTTTGCATCTCCGGAACAGGCAGACAAGGCTATGCAGTCTGTTGCAGATATTCTGGATACTCCTTACGGTGCAAAGCTTCTTGAGCCGCCCTACAAGGAACATTATTTCGACGGCGCACTGATGCACATTTTCAATGCGGATACAAAGGAAAACGGCGGTATATTCTCCCAGTCACAGGGCTGGCTGATTCTTGCCGAAGCACTTCTGGGTCACGGTGACGCTGCATTCAGATATTTCATGGAAAGCTCACCTGCCGCAATGAACGACAAGGCTGAGATAAGAGTAATGGAGCCGTATGTTCACGGTCAGTTCACAGAATCCAAGGCTTCACCCTATGCAGGACGTTCACACGTTCACTGGCTGACAGGTACAGCGTCTACAGTAATGGTAGGCTGCGTAGAGGGTATCTGCGGTATGCGTCCTGATGCAGAGGGACTTGTCATTGCTCCTTCCGTTCCCGCTGAATGGGACGGCTTCAAGATGACAAAGAAATTCAGAGGAAAGCTTCTGAACATCACTGTCAAGAATCCTGACCACGTACAGAGCGGAGTTAAGTCCATGACATTAAACGGCAAGGCAGTACAGGGCAATAAGATTTTAGCAGCTGATATGGCTGATGTAAATGAAGTTGAGGTAATTCTCGGCTGATAAAATGGGAAAAGGGGCTTTGATGCCCCTTTTTTGCTGTGTTCTGCACGTAAATCAATCATATTATGTAGGGGCGACCAGTGGTCGCCCGCCAGAAATCCAGACAAACTGTAACGGGCGACCACTGGTCGCCCCTACAATATGCTATATTTCACAAAAATTA
>JBJERG010000057.1:0-1897 GCA_051882155.1 Ruminococcus sp. | reverse complement strand
AGAGTTTTTTGCCTGTATAATCCATACTATTTCACCTTCGTTACATATTCTTCAAATTTTCTTGCAATGAACATTTCTCTTGTAAGTTCAAACCTATCAATATCATCATTTTCAAAGCAGCGTATATGATTGCTGACACAATCGTAACCGGCAATACATGAAAATTCCACACCGCCTGAAAAACGAGGATTACATTCAATATAGTGATAATCTCCGTCTTCGCCCTTTAAAAACTCAAAGTTTACACAGCCGATAATACCCATTGAATTTGCAAGATCTGCACACATTTTTTCGAGAACATGGTCTGGAAATACTTTCACAGATGTTCCGGCACCATTTAATGTTCTGAGCAGTTCAAGTCTTGGAACTGCAATTACAGTACTGCTGTTCTTCTGTCTGACTACATCAACAGTAACAATTCTTCCTTTGATAAAAGGCTGAACGATATATTTATCAACATCAGCACACGTCTTAACCGCTTCCCAGTCTTCCAGAGTATAGATATATCGCAAGCCCTGACTGCTTCTTCCGTCCAAAGGCTTACAAACCATAGGAAATGCGAAAGGAGGTTCCATATTCTTTTCAACTCTCAAAGTAGGAATTGTTTTTACTGAAGGCACATTAGAATCTATAAATTCCTGCTGGATTTTTTTATTGCGGCAAATCGCCAGTGCATCAGTAGATGAAATACAAATACAGATATTTTGCTCTTCAAAATATTTTCTGTGTTCATTAAAGAAATCCACCTCAATATCCGTAGAGGGAATTATATGAGTGATTTTTTCTTCATGGCATATATAATCAATTGCTTTGAAGTAGTTTTCCTTGTCAAATACCTTTGGTACCTGATAAAATTCACTGACGTTATAAGCGTCAGCTATCCATTCACGATCATAAATATCTGTTCCAATAACCTTAAATCCGATTTTCTTTAAATTCTTGATAACAATATCAGCAGCATATGATCCGATTGCAGTTACTAACGCAGTTTTGTGGTTCAGATAATGAATTAAATGAACATCCTCAGGTCTTTTTTCGTTTTCCAGATGCCATTCCACAAAACCAATACTCTTATACAAATTCATTGCTGCTTCATTTTCACGAACAGCATAAAGATGAACAGCTTTTAACCTTTTGGATTTTGCTCTGTCTATGAACTCTGTTACAAGCTGTTTTGCTAATCCTTTTCCACGATATTCCGGCAAGGAAGCCACCATTGTAATATATGCAACATTATTCACTGTATTTTCAGTATACCCTGCTGCCATTGCAACGATCTGACCATTATCTTCAGCTGTGCATAGTGTAGCATTGCTATACAATTTTTGTGCATATTCCATAAGATCAGTTTTAGCTGAAATTGGAGTCGGAAAATCCTTTTCAACCTTTTTTATAAAATCATAAATCTGATTAACTGAAAGTCTTTCACTGCCTCTTGTATGAATCATATCTTATCCTTTCTTTCAAACAAATTCATTAGTCAATTGACTTTTCAGGGATTATACCAATTCCCTATTTCCATACATCTTCTCATAATAATTCTGATACTCTCCGGAAATGATAGTTTCCCACCATTCCTTGTTGTCAAGATACCACTGAATTGTTTTCTTTATGCCAACCTCAAACCTTGTTTCCGGCAGCCAGCCAAGTTCATTGTGAATTTTTGTCGGGTCAATAGCATAGCGCATATCGTGTCCCTTTCTGTCCTCAACATGAGTGATAAGACTTTCAGGCTTGCCCAGCTCCTTGCAGATCAGCTTTACAATATCAATGTTCTTCATCTCATTGTGACCACCAACATTATAAACTTCGCCTACCCTGCCCTTATGAATGATAAGGTCGATAGCACGGCAGTGATCCTCAACATACAGCCAGTCACGGACATTCAGTCCCTCAC
>JBJERG010000056.1:0-1908 GCA_051882155.1 Ruminococcus sp. | reverse complement strand
TATCGAACAGATAACAGGTATATGACTTCTGATCCTCAATGTTTATCTCACCGCTGTCGTAAACACGCTTTCTGTCAAGTACAACCTCATATAAATCCTGCATTGGATTACTCATAATTTTATTCTTCCTCTCCGTAAATCTTATTGAAAAAACAGCTGTATGAGCCTGTATGACAGGCTGCTCCAGTCTGTTTTACATTTAAAAGCAATGTGTCATCATCGCAGTCACCATAAATAGAAATAACCTTCTGGAGATGTCCGGAAGTTGCTCCTTTGTTCCAGAATTCCTGCCTGGAACGGCTCCAGTACCATGTATAACCTGTTTCCAGAGTCTTCTTAAGACTTTCCTTGTTCATGTAGGCAAGCATAAGAACTGTCTTTGTGTCCACGTCAAATGCTATTGCCGGAATAAGCTCACCTTTTTTAAAAAAACGGTCAAGATTATTCATATCAATCTGTATCATAAGTTTGTCCTCACTTTATTCGCATAGGTATTCCCTTGCTGCGGCAGTGTTCCTTTACCTCTCCTACTGTCAGCTCTCCAAAATGGAAAAGCGATGCTGCAAGTGCTGCTGTTGCTCCTGTTTTCTCAAAAACTTCTGAGAAATCAGCTATTTTTCCTGCGCCTCCGCTTGCGATTACAGGTATATTTACTGCATTACATACTGCTCTCAGCATCGGAAGGTCAAAGCCTTCCTTTGTACCGTCTGCATCAATGGAATTAAGACATATTTCTCCTGCACCAAGCTGCTCGATCTCCTTTACCCAGTCTATAAGATCAAGCTTCATATCAACTCTGCCGCCGTTTATGAAAACTGTCCACTTATTATCGCCGATTTTCTTTGCGTCAATGCCTACGCATATGCACTGGCTTCCAAATATATCCGCACCGTCCTTGATGAGCTTCGGATTCTTTACAGCCTGGGAATTTACAGAAACCTTGTCTGCACCTGCACGAAGCGTTTCACGTATATCATCTACCGTTTTTATTCCGCCGCCGACTGTGAGCGGCACAAATACACGCTTTGCAGTTTCACGCACTACATCAAGTATTACGCCTCTTTTTTCATAAGATGCTGTAATATCATAGAAAACTATTTCATCTGCGCCCTGCCTATTATAAACCTCGGCAAGCTCCACCGGGTCGCCGACATCACGGACGCCCTCAAACTTAACGCCCTTTACAACCTTGCCGTCACGAACGTCCAGACATGGAATAATTCTTTTTGCAAGCATGGGAATACTCCTTTCTCATTTTTTTTCTGCATAGGCTACTGCCTCTGCAAGGTCAAGAGTTCCTTTATATATGGATTTTCCGCATATTGTGCCGTAAAGTCCCATTTCCTTGCAGGCAATGATGTCATCCATTGTATGCACACCTCCGCTTGCAATTATATTGCAGATGCCCTTTGTGCCTTCATAAAGATCTGAAAGCTGCTGCCTGCTTACTCCGGACAATGTGCCGTCCTTTGAAATATCAGTGAAAATAAAATATTTTACTCCCACCTCAATCATTTTCTTTGCAAGCTGAATATAGTTTACATCAGAGGTTTCAAGCCAGCCTTCAGTGGCAACCATACCATTCATTGCGTCAATTCCTACAACAATCTTATCGCTGCCGAATTTCTCTACGGCTTTGCTTACAAGCTTAGGATTTTTCAGTGCAACTGAACCCAGAATTACTCTTGTTATACCCATTGACAGATATTCCTCAATAGTTTCCAGACTTCTTATTCCTCCGCCCAGTTCAACTTTCAGATTTGTTTTCTCTGCAACATCCGTATATATTTTTGTATTTACAGGTCTGCCCTCTTTTGCACCGTCAAGGTCTACCATATGTATCCATGAGGCACCTGCATTTTCAAAGCCCTTTGCTTCCAGAAGCAGTTCAGCAGCAGCCTCTTTTTC
>JBJERG010000055.1:0-1925 GCA_051882155.1 Ruminococcus sp. | reverse complement strand
ATTTCCGTTATACATACTGCTGCGGTACTGTCCCTCCGGAACAAGCTCTACAATTGCGCTTTCCTCCGGATAGATCTCATTCTGATATGGTCTGAAATGTCCGTTTATTATATCTATGGTTTCACCCTTATGAATAGAATAAACAGACTGACCTCTCCACATTGCACCTTCGCCGGGAACCATGTATATATTTACACTGTCCATAGTAAGACGCTTGGAAGCAAAGTCTGCCAGCATACTCATTTCAGCAAGGGAAAGATCTGTCGCCAGCCATTCATTGTCATATATCTCTTCCATAGCGGACATAAGCTTAGCATTGCCCATTCCAAGAAGCTTTTCCATAGCCGCCGCAAGGAATATTCTCTGAGCCTTTACACGTCCGATATCGCCTTCGTCATACTCTCTTCTGAATCGTATGAACCATTCTGCCTGCTGTCCCGTAAGGACCTGTTCCCCCGCAGGAAGCACCTTATCTGCTTCATATACGATCTTTTCAGGCAATGTAATTGGTATTCCGCCCACTTCATCAACTATGTTCTTTATATCCTCACAATCGAGCTTAACATAGCAGTCAATGATTACGCAGAAGTTTTCCTCAATGCAGTTTACTGCACGCTGAAGCGGCGTTACGCCTTCCTCCTGACCGGAAGCATAAACGCTGTTGAATTTACCGGTTGAGCTGTTTGCGTAATCCGGCATAAAACAATCTCTCGGTATCTGAAGAACGTTCATAGTACCTGCAAACAGGTCAAACTGGAATATCCAGTTCACGTCTGCCAGCCGTCCGCTTTCGTCCATACCCATAAACAGAATTGTATACTGACCCTCAACGATTTGATTAAGGTTAAGTCCGTCATTTATAGTTTCAGGGTCAATATCCGGTTTAAGATTAAGCTTTTCCTTATCCTCAGGCGCAGGCTTTTCAAGCTTTCCTTCCTGAAGGATAGCAGGCTGCGCACGTTTTACAGTGTCAAGATATGATATTTTATCCACTGTGACTTCATTGTTTCCGCTGACGGTTCTGTATGCAATGATGGGCATATTTATTCCAAGAGCTATAATTATTGCCACGCTTGAAACTATCGCCAGAACCTTTATGGCAGTATTTAAAAGTACGCCTTTCTTTTTGCCGCTTTCTTTATGAATATTCTTCTGTATAGCGGCTATTTTCAGTTCCTTTTCCTCTTCCCTGCTGATTTTTTTTCTTTTCTTCAGGGAAGACATCCCTTTGTTTTGCTTTTTTCCCATTGCCTAATTCACCTCGCATGACAAAAGCTTAAATATGATAAGTGTCTTCAGGGAACATAAGGGTATATTCATTATATGCTTCCAGCGTAAAATGAGGGATCACTGCACAGCGCTTAAGCTGTTTCTTCACAGAATAACGCAGAGCATACAGCATACCCTTATCAAGGCTCTGCATACACGCCTTCCTCATAATATCAACGCCGCTGTAATTACGCTCAGCAGATGTCATATCTCCGAGATACACGATTTTTTCAAGAACAGACATACCAGCTCTTCCTATAGTATGAAATCTCACTGCTCTAAGAATATCTTCATCAGTAATGCCGAACTTTTCTTTCAGAAAATACGCTCCGGCAACTCCGTGCCAGACCTTCCATGACTCCGCTTCTTCCTTACAGAAATCCATACCGCTTTTAACTGCCCATTCATACTGCTGCTCTCTCGGGTCTTCCTTGCAGATATCATGAACCATTCCGGCAAAATATGCTCTGTCAGGATCTTCTCCGTAGAGCTTCGCTAAACGTCCGCATTCCTTTGCAACATTCATTGTATGAGTATATCTTTCACGTGAAAGACGCTCCTTTAAAAATGCCTGCATTGTCTTTACATCACACATAGCCATGTTTGCCTCCATTAATCATACTCCATATAAATTATGCTTTATTATATATTGTACT
>JBJERG010000054.1:0-9092 GCA_051882155.1 Ruminococcus sp. | reverse complement strand
CATACCATTTTGAAGAGAAGGAGGTGCTTTTATGGCAGGACTTACAGAGCGTGAAGCACAGGCAAGGCTCCGCAGTGAAGGAGAAAATGCCCTTGCAGAGGGAAAACAGACAGGAGTTATGAAAATTTTCCTCGGGCAATTCAGGGATTTTATGGTGATGATTCTGCTGGCAGGTGCAGTTATTGCCGCACTTTTAGGTGAAATTACCGACGCCGTTACAATTATCCTTATCGTACTTCTTAATGCAATTCTGGGTTTTGTTCAGGAATACCGCACGGAACGTACACTTGAAGCACTGAGGGATATGACCGCACCAAAGGCTAATGTATTCCGTGACGGAGAATGGAAAAAAATCCCTGCAAGATTTCTTGTGTGCGGCGATCTTATTAAGGTTGAAGCAGGAGATAATGTTCCTGCGGACTGTGCTGTCACGGTCAGCCATGGACTTGCGGTGCAGGAATCTCTGCTTACAGGGGAATCTGAGCCTGTGGAAAAATCCGCCCAGACGCCCATGCCCTCATCAAACAAACTGCATCAGAAGGGTGTTATCTATGCAGGTACAGGGGTTCTCAGAGGAAGCGGAGAGGGCGTTATAATTGCAGCAGGACTGAATACTCAGATGGGTAAGATATCGGAAAGCCTTACAGATATTGAGGACACCATGACTCCTCTGCAAAAACGTCTTGCAGGTCTTGGAAAGGTTGTGGGTCTGCTTTGCATAGGCGTGTGTATTGTAGTATTCCTAACAGGCGTACTCCGGGGCGAACCCTTTTTTGATATGCTGATGACAGGCATTACCATTGCTATTGCCGCTATTCCCGAGGGTCTTCCTGCAACTGTGACAATTGCCCTTGCTCTTGCTGTCAGCAGAATGCGGCAGCGCAATGCCCTTGTAAACCGTCTGCACAGCGTTGAAACATTAGGCTGTGCAAATGTCATATGCTCCGATAAAACCGGAACTATCACAGAAAATAAAATGACCGTTACCGAACTGCGGATTCCCGGCGAAAATTTCACTGTTACAGAAAAAGGAGTGGAAAGAGGAAGGGAAATCGTCGGACTAAGCGGAAATACTGCTCTTTCGGAGCTGCTTCAGTGCGGCATTCTTTGCAGTACAGCCACAGAAAAAGAGGGAGATCCCACTGAAACGGCTATCATTCATGCCGCAGTATCCGCAGGACTTCACATTGACAGAATACGGGCAAAATATCCGAGAATTTCAGTAGATCCCTTTGACAGCGACAAAAAATATATGAAGGTCAGAGTACGCACCGGAAACGGCGAAAAGATCTATATAAAGGGTGCGGCTGATATTCTCCTGAAAATGTGCAGCAAATGCCTTTTTGACGGAAATGAAACCGCCCTTACAGCTGATATTGCTTCTGATATTGAAAGATCCGTGGCTGAAATGTCCTCAAAGGCTCTTAGAGTGCTTGGATTTGCATACGGCGAAAGCGAGGAGAAACTTGTTTTCACAGGTCTTTGCGGAATGGAAGATCCGCCCAGAGAAGCCGCAAAAGCCGCCATACGCCTTTGCAGTCATGCAAGGATACGTACTGTTATGATTACAGGCGATCACCCGGAAACTGCATCTGCCATTGCTAAAAAAGCTGGAATTATTAGGGCGTCCCACGTTCTTACAGGTCAGCAGATAGACAAAATGTCCGACAGCGAGCTTGCACAGGAGGCTGACAGATACGGAGTTTTTGCAAGGGTCAGTCCTGCCCATAAGCTAAGGCTTGTAAGAGCTTTCCAGGCAGGCGGAAATGTGGTTGCCATGACAGGCGACGGCGTAAATGACGCACCTGCCATAAAGGCGGCTGATGTGGGCGTTGCCATGGGAAAATGTGGTACGGACGTTGCAAGGCAGGCGGCTGATGTTGTTCTGCTTGACGATAATTTCGAAACCCTTGTAAGTGCAGTTGAGCAAGGCAGGTGCGTTTATGCAAATATACGAAAATTCGTAAGATATCTCCTTTCCTGCAATATCGGCGAGGTGGCTTCGATGTTTTTAGGCATTCTTGTGGGTATGCCTGCGCCCCTTCTGCCTGTTCAGATTCTTCTTGTAAATCTTGTAACAGACGGACTGCCTGCAATTGCACTGGGACTTGAACCGCCTGAACCTGAGGATATGTATTCTCCTCCCAGAAAGAAGGAGGAAGGCTTCTTTTCCGGAGGACTTTTGCAGAAAATCGGACTCCGGGGCATACTCATCGGTCTTTGCACACTGGGTTCCTTCACTATGGGTCTAAGACTGGAGGGTAGTCTTGCAGCAGCCCGCACAGCCGCTTTATGCACACTTATCCTCTCACAGCTTGTACACGTTTTTGAATGCAAATCTGAAACAAAGGGTCTTTTCCGAATACGCTACACCAATAATATGAAGCTTATAGGAGCAGTTCTGATATCCCTTGCAGCTCTTATTGCGGCGGTGCAGATTCCTGTTATGCAGGTGATTTTCGGAACAGTTACTCTCAGCATACAGGGCTGGATATCTGCCATAGCCTATTCAGTTGCTGTGCCGGTTTGTTCATCTTTGCTCCTTTTCCGCAGAAAATCACAGTGATTCTGCGTCTGCAAAGGTAAGCTCCCTGTGGAGTGCCATATTAATTCCGCAGGATATCATTCCTGCTGCATGGTCAATAAGCCTGTCAATATCCCGGGGAGTTACCATCATATTAGGACTTCCGGAGGGTATGTCCTGACCGGTAATGCCCTTTGCCGCTGTATGAAGATCAACAACCGTTGGAACACCTACTGCAATTACAGGAATGCCAAGGGTCTTTTCAGAAAGCTCCATTCTCTTGTTTTCAACTCCGCTTCCGGGACTTATGCCGCTGTCGCACATCTGAATTGTAGTTCCCAGCCTTGAAAGCTCTGCACAGGCAAGTGCGTCTATAGCTATAACTGCCTTCGGATTTGTCTTTTCGCATACAGCGGATATAATCTCAGCAGTTTCCATGCCGGTCTGACCCAGTACACCGCTTTGCAGCACACTGACTGGTCTGAGAGTCCGGAGAAAATCTGCTTCGCCATCTATAAGTTCCTGTTTAAGATGACGTGTTGCAAGAACCTTGCTTACTGTTCGTGGTCCCAGAGCGTCGGGAGTTATTGCACTGTTCCCAAGACCTGCTACAAGGACACAGCCGGATTCCGGCAGAAATGCAGAAAGCTCCCTTGAAAATTCCTCTGTCATTTCCCTGTAGCAATCTGAAAAACGGCTCAGTGCCTTTGTTTCCAATGTGAGATACCTGCCCTTTGGCTTGCCGATCCTTTTGCCGGCTTCATCACTGTCTATCCGTATATCTGTTATGTGAAAGGTTTCTCCCCGTTCAATGCTATGCAAGCCTTTTCCGTATGTCTTTTCACTGCCTATCCTTTCAAGGGCAAGGTCCGTTCTGATATTCATACAGCTGTTCTCCTTTTGCGGTATAGTTCTTTTTATCTGTTTGTCTAATTTGCTTATAATTGGGGATAAAAAATCGGCGTATTATTTAAAAAATACCTATTGCATTATTTGCTGAATCGTGGTATAATATTTCTTAGTCATGATGCGATATAACCCGATTGCATCGGCAAATGGTCGTACCATCTTGCAGGAAGCGGTACCGTGTCAATTCCGTTTCTATGATATGACTTTGCTTACAGGATATCCACGGGAAATCCGACCAACAAAAACAAGGAGGTGGCACGAATGCCAAACATTAAATCCGCTAAGAAGAGAGTAAAGGTTACTAAGGCAAAAACAGCTCTGAACAAGGCAAGAAAGTCTAATATGAAGACTCTCATCAAGAAGGCTGACGCAGCTTGCACAAACAATGCTGCTGATAAGGAAGCTGCAATCAGAGTAGCTATCAAGCGTGTAGACCAGGCTTGCGCAAAGGGTCTTATGCACAAAAATGCTGCTGCAAGAAAGAAATCTCAGTTGATGAAGAAGCTGAACGCAGCTGGCTAAGTCTTAACTGATTGTGCCAATGTGTAAAAAATCTGGCTGTTGCGTGGTTTTACGCAGCAGCCTTTTTGTTATTCTATAAAAACTTTACAGGATGTACTACTCCGCTTCAAGACCAAAGCTGATTTGCAGAGCATTATTTATCTGAGTCATCGAGGTGGTATCAAGAGCGCCCATTCTGTCCTTCAGACGGCGTTTGTCAATGGTACGTATCTGCTCCAGAAGCACTATGCTGTCCTTTGTAAGTCCGCAGGAATCTGCACTTACAGGAATATGTGTCGGCAACTTTGCTTTATCCTTTTGGCTTGTTATAGCTGCGGCTATAACAGTAGGACTGTGCCTGTTGCCTATGTCATTCTGCACAATAAGTACGGGCCTTACTCCGCCCTGTTCAGATCCTACAACCGGACTCAGGTCGGCATAATATATCTCTCCTCTTCTGACCATCATATATATTCACTCCTATTTAAGAATTATGCTCTGTCTGGATTATACCCTGTTATTATTATTTTATGCACCTTTTAAAGATAGGTGCAGGAGGAATTTTTATGACAAATTTTAAACCGGTTTACTATGAACAGCTTGATTCAACAAACACAAAATGCAAACAGCTTGCAAGAGAAGGTGCGCCTCACGGTACAGCTGTCATTGCAGCTCATCAGACAGCAGGCAAAGGAAGACTGGGACGGCGTTTCTGTTCGCCAAAGGGTGCAGGTCTTTATTGCACTGTACTTATCCGTGAAGGCTTTGATATGAGTACAGTAGGACTTATTACACCCTGCGCCGCAGTTGCTGCTGCAAAGGCAATCGAAGAAGTGTCAGGTCATTCAGCTCAGATAAAATGGGTCAATGATATTTTCATGGGCGGAAGGAAAATATGCGGCATTCTAACGGAGGCATCCCTTCCGGAATTTGTAGTCATCGGCATCGGCATAAATCTCCTTTCAGTGAAGGAAATAATGCCACGGGAGCTTTGGGATATTATAACCTCAATTCAGGAACAGACAGGACGTATCGTTACAGCAAGGGAAATGGAAAAGGCTCTGCTGCACAACCTTTCCAGAGAGCTTGAAAGGCTCAAAAACCGTGAATTCATGGAAGACTACAAAAAACGCTCATTTCTTATCGATAAGGAAATTGATGTTCACAGCGGAAATGATATTTATTCTGCTAAAGTTCTGGGTATTGATGAGAATGCAGGACTGGAAATAGAACTTTCAGACGGTACAAAAAAAATTCTTACAACCGGAGATGTTTCAGTAAGAATGAAATAAATGCTTTAATTAAAGCAAAAAAGAGCCACAGAAACCTGTGACTCTTTTCTTATTGTTATGTATAATTATTCCTTTACGCCGCCCAGTGCAACGCCGCCTACGATAAACTTAGACAGACAGAGATAGATAGCAACGATCGGAATGATAGAAAGTGCAACAGCTGCATACTGAGCGCCGCCGTCAGGATGCTTATCCTGACCAAGTACGCACTGTACCATGATAGGCATAGTGTAGCGCTTCTGATCACTCAGAATGATCATGTTCTGAGTATAGTAGTTGTTCCAGTTAGCAACGAATGCAAAGATAGCCTGTACTGCAATTGCAGGCTTACACATAGGAATTGCAATTGAAATGAAGGTACGGAATTCACCGCAGCCGTCAATTCTTGCCGCTTCAACGATATCCAGCGGGAATGATGACTTCATATACTGACGCATATAGAATACGACAGAAGGAGACGCAATTGCCGGAACGATAAGCGGAATAAATGAGTTAGCAAGACCCAGAGTACCTACCATGAACTGTACGAAACCTGTAGATGTAACCTGTACAGGGATCATCATAACGGCCAGAATGATTGTGTAGGCTGTATCACGAACCTTGAAGTTGTAAACAGTAAGACCATAAGCTGTCAGCGCGGAGAAGAATACAGTTAGTATTGTAGAACCGCCTGCAATGATCAAGCTGTTAAGATAACCAGTCCAAACGCTGAAGCCCTGGAACTGAGCAGATTCACCTTCGGAAATATTATGATAGTTGGTCATAAAATCTCCGCCGGGTATAAAGTTGATAGGATTAATAAGCAGATGAGCCTTGTCATGTGTGGCATTACAAATCATGATCCAAAGAGGAACAAGACATACAAGTGCCAGAATAACACAAACAATAAAACAGCCGATGGATTTGATACGCTGAATAAGTATATAGTTATCCTTTACGCCGACATTTTCCATCAGAACATACCTCCATTCTTAGCAAGCTTCTGCTGTTTCTTGTATTCCTTGACCAGAGCATTTCTTTCCTTCTTCTTACGAACTTCGTCCTGATCACGATTCATACGGAATACAAAAATACCAAGAATAGCAGTAACTATAAATAGCATGATTGACGCAGCACCGGCAATACCGTACTGTGGATTATGTACATTATTACCTACACGGAACTGCTCATAAATGAATACAGCAACGGTACGCAGATGATCCTTTACTCTGTCACCGGAGTGATACAGGAAAGGAATATCAAACATCTGAAGACCACCGATCATAGAAGTAATCAGTGTGTAAACAACCATTGGTTTCAGAAGCGGCAGAGTGATCTTTCTCAGAACCTGACCGCTGGACGCACCGTCAATATTTGCAGCTTCAAACAGTGACGGATTGATACCCAGAATACCGGACATCATCATAATCATTGTATTACCGAACCACATCCATGTCTGGATGAACATTACGATACCACGGCTCCATACAACACTGTTCTCAAATTTTACAGGATCATGGCCCATATTTGTGAGAATAACGTTTACTGCACTTGTTTCTGTGTTAGAAATAAAACGCATGAACAGAGCAGCAACAGATACTGCAGTGATGATATTAGGAAGGTACATTACAACCTTGAAGAAGCCCTGTCCCGGAATATGCAGCTTGGAATCAGTGAACCAAACAGCAAGAAGCAGAGAAAGGAGAATCTGAGGAATGAAGTTACCTACCCAAAGGATAATTGTATTAAGGAACGCATCAGTAAACTGGCCGTGAAGTGCTTTGAAAGCACGGTTTGTGTCACTACCAAACAGCAGACCCTGATAGTTTTCAAGTGCAACAAATTCGCTTGCATTGTTGCCGTTACCGTAAAGGCTCAGGATGAATGTATTGATAAGAGGCCAGATCTGAAAGAACGCATAAACAATGAAAAATGGAGCGATGAACATATAGCCGTACTTTGCATAGCTGATAGACTTGATACGGCTCTGTGCTGTCGATGCCATTTTGAACACACCCTCTCAAAAATTTAGTAAAATAGTAGTAGAGAAAAATAAATAAATATACACCTGCACAGCGATACTGCCATGCAGGTTGTATATTATTGAATTAATGAATCAAATAACTGATATTAACAATTATTCAACTGTGATATCTGTCAGGCTTGCAGCCAGCTTGTCCAGGAACTCGTTTACGCAGTCATCTTCAGAAGCGATGTCGCCTTCGCAGTACAGCTGTACTACATCCTGAAGTGTCTGGTTGATTGTTGCGTCATACTGAGTAGCGATGCTCATGTCGATCTTCTCTGCAGAATCCTTCAGAGTTGCCAGCTGATCCTGACCACCCAGCAGCGGGTTGCTGTTTGTGCCAGCAGCGATTGTGTTCTCCATAACAACCTTGTTGTTTACGAAGTCACCCTTAGCGTCAACATATGCCTGCATTGATGTAGAATCTACTGTCATGTAGTAGATGAACTGACCAGCTTCTGTAGCGTTGTCAGACTTAGGAGATACACAGATCCATGTACCGCCCCAGAACCAGCCTGTAGGACCGGAAACAACGTTGAACTTGCCGTATGTAGAACCTTCTGCACCCTCTTTGCCTTCAGCCTGAGAAAGCTGAGAACCAGCACCCAGTGACCATGTCGGGAAGAAGAAGCCGAATGTCTTGTTAGCCTGAGCGCCTGCGCTCTGACCCTGCGGCAGCCAGTCATCTGTCCACTGAGAAGCAGTGCTGATGTAACCAGCGTCATAGTTTGTCTTAGCCATGGAGATGAAGTCACCGAGGCAAGCCTTGGAGTTGTCAGCTGTGATTACGCCGTCCTGAACCCAAGCAGATGTTCTGTTACCGTTGGAGTATGCTCTCCATACGCCGCCCAGAGAGTCAGCCATAGCTGTTGTGTTGCCGGACTTCTCATATACTGTAGCAGCTGTTGCCCAGAATGCATCCCAGTCAGAGATAGCAGCCTGCATATCTTCAGGAGTTGTGATGCCCAGGTATTCTTCAGCCAGGTCAGTTCTGTAAGCATAGCCGCCTGCTGCAACCTGCCATGTAGCGCCCTTCAGTACGCCGTTCTGATCCTTACCCATGTTTACTGTGTAGTCATATGCGTTTGCATACATATCTTCTGTGATACCTACAGCAGCCAGAGGAGCAGAATACTCATCGTTGTTCTGGTAAGCCATGTTCCAGTCAGCGTCGCAGAAGTACAGGTCTACATCGTCGTCAGAAGCAAAGTACTGAGCATACTTTTCGTTTGCTTCGCCGCCCTTTGAACCAACCTGTGCCCATTTCATCTTGTCCTTAGCCATGCCGGAAGCGTTAGCTACAACGTCATACATATAGGAAAGGTCGTCTTCTGTCCAGCAGAGGATTGTCAGCTTGTCGCCGCCCTCGCCGAGAGAACCGTCAGGTGCGCCCAGAGCCGGTACTTCAGCTTCTGCAGGAGCTTCAGATTCTTCAGCTTCTGTAGCTTCAGCCTCAGACTCTTCAGCCTCAGTAGCCTCAGTCTCAGACTCTTCAGCAGCTGTTGTAGCAGCCTCTGTAGCGGATTCGGATGTGGATGCGTCGTCACTGCCGCCGCAACCTACGAATGCTGTAGCAGTCATAGCCAGAGCAGCTACGAGTGCCAGTGTCTTCTTCAGATTGTTCATTGGAAATTTCCTCCTTAAATTATATATTATATTATTGCTTTGAATAATATAATTGGCTTTTTTTGCCTGCAGCTCAATGGTTTTCCCATTGCTGCGCAGCAATCCTTTGATAAGCTAAATATACACTAATTCCGAAATAAAGTCAAGAGGTATACCATTCATTCATTATTTTTGGTCGACTGCCACAAAAAATCACTGTTGAATATATTCAATATAACGAAGAAACACCTCCCTT
>JBJERG010000053.1:0-9107 GCA_051882155.1 Ruminococcus sp. | reverse complement strand
GAACTGTTGGCGTCAGCAAGGGAAAAAGAACTGTTCATAAAAGAAAGACAAAACATCTTCCGGCGATTCTGGCAGCGGCGGCGCTTGTTCTGGTGAACGGAACCTATATTTACAGGCTTGCGTCGGGTGAAGCGGCAGTACGCTTTGTGCTTAACGTTCAGCCAATGGTAATAGCTCACAGAGGAGCCTCATATACAGCTCCGGAAAATACCCTCTACGCCTTCAATGCCGCCATTGAAGCAGGAGCCGACGGAATAGAGCTTGATGTACAGCAGACAAAGGACGGAGTGCCTGTGGTTGTCCATGATATCAATCTTAAAAGGGTGGCAGGCATAAACCGGGAGGTTTCCTCTTTTACCTATGATGAAATTTCACAGCTGGATGTAGGCAGCTGGTTTGATGAAAAATACAAAGGCGCTTCAATAATGAAGCTTGAAGATGTAATAGAGCTTGCCGGCGGAAAGGTGTTTCTTAACATAGAGCTGAAAAGAGGCGCACTGAACCACCGCATTGAACAGAAGGTAGTGGATCTTATAAAGAAATACGGCATTGAGAGAGAATGCTGCGTCACCTCCTTTTCCTATGATTCCCTTAAACGTATAAAAAGATACGATCCGGACATAAAGACAGGTCTTATAATGAGCATAGCAACAGGAGATTTTTACAGCCTTGAAGCGGCAGACGCCTTCAGCATAAACAGTATCTTTGTGAATGCCGGCGTGGTGAATAATGCTCATCAGCAGGGCAAGGAGGTTTACGCATGGACGGTAAACAGTCCCGGAGAAATGCGGCGTGTTCTGGGCGTAAACGCTGACCATATCATAACCGACAGACCGGAGCTTTTATTTGAACAGATAAACCGCAGTATTACAGAGGATACGCTGCTTGATACAGCCATACGGCTTATATCATAGGAGGGCAGAGATGAAGCTTTACGCCTGTTTTTTCAGAGAAAATGACTTAATAAGCCAGCATGAAGCCGCCCACAGACTGCTGCGGTTCTGCCTTATGAAGGAGTACGGAATAGAGGAGTATACCCTTGGAAAGGGCAGACACGGCAAGCCTTATCTTGAAAATCATCCTGATGTGAAGATAAATCTGTCCCATTGCAGAGGACTGGCTGTCTGCGGTCTGGGAAATGTTCCGCTGGGTGCAGACTGTGAGGGCATAAGAGCAGTGAGAAGCGGCGTTGTAAGACGTGTATGCACGGAGCGGGAGAAAAATGAGATAGAGAATTCAGATGATCCGGAGCTTGCCTTCACAAGACTGTGGACATTGAAGGAAAGCTTTGTAAAAGCAGTGGGCAGAGGAATTTCCTACCCTATGAGGAATGTTTCCTTTTCCTTTGACAGAAACAATATTCTCACAAATGTAACAGGTGCATTTTTCCGTCAGTATGTGCTGAATGGAAAATATGTAATATCCCTCTGCGGTGCAGGACAAGAGCAGAATGTTGCCCTTGAGATAGTTTCCGAAAAAAAAATATGACCTCCTTGTCACTGACAAAGGAGGTTTTTTATGCGGTATTGCATTAGTTATCATGCTTTGCTGCGGCAACAAGGAGATTCCATGTGGCAATATCTGTTTTGCCGGTCTGGGGCTGACCGCTGAGCTTCTGGAATTCCTTTACAGCCTGCTGTGTGGCGCTGTCGTATCTTCCCGTAACCTGCACATCCCTTAAATTGTAAAAGCTAAGGCTCAGAAGCTTCAGCATTGCCTGTATCATGAAAACCGCCAGACCCTCGTCGTTCAGTCCTATATTCAGCGTATTTTCCGGATATGCACTGACAGCGGTAGGCTGGTTAAGTATTTTTCTGAAATATTCAGAGCGTATCTTTTCCCATGTAGCAGAATTTGCTTCACCGGTAGGTCTGAGACCGTTCCGCTGCTGAAATGCCTTTACCGCAAAGGCAGTTTCTCTTCCGTATATTCCGTCCGGTATTACCTCCGGCAGATTCCTGTCAAAACGGGAAAGACCGTAGAGCATTTTCTGCAGTTCACGTATATGCTCTCTTCTCTGGTATTGTGTATATGCCATAAATGAAACGCTCCCTTCTTTTATCCCGTTATGGTGTAGCCCGGTGACTGATAGGGTCTTTTGTCCATTCCGAAACGCAGGTCAGAGTAAAGCTTTGTTATTGCGTCCCAGACTGTGGAACCCACCACGCCGTTCTGAGGCAGACCATAAAGCTTCTGGAATGCCATGACAGCAGCCTTTGTCATAGGTCCGAAATAGCCTGTGGCAGAAACGTCGTTTATTTCGGGATAGGTCTGGTGAATATAGCTGAGATATGTCTGAAGGAACTTTACAGCCTCGCTTGATGAACCCTCTCTGAGTACAACTCCGGGAAAGAGGATCACCTCTTCCAGATTCATCTCAGACAGGGGAGAACTGTCTATTATCCCGAAATATGCCCTGTAAATGTCCCTTGCAGTTGTTCTGTCAACTATGCCGGTCTGAGGAAGACCGAAAACCTGCTGAAAGGACTTTACGGAATTTTCCGTTTCCTGTCCGTAGTAGCCTGTTATTTCAACAGGCTGTACGGCGTCGTAATATGCCCCTATAACCGCAAGATAATACTGCAAATTGCGAACTTTATCGCCCTGCATACCGGGTCTGAGAGTTTCCGTGAACTGCCTTGCAGCCTCCTCCTCACGCAGACCTTCTGAATTAAGCTCGGAAAGCTTTTTCACGCTGGTGAAAATATATGCAATCTTGTACCATGTGGCACTGTCCACTATTCCGGTAGGTTCAAGTCCGAATATCTCCTGGAATGCACGTACAGCGTCCTCTGTGGCGTAGTCAAAATCACCGCTGACGTCTGCAATTTTCGGAATGGCAGGGTAATTTCCCGAAATCCGGTTAAGCTGTACCTGTATGGTTCGTGCTTCGTTTCCGAAATAGCCCAGAGATATGGGAAAACCGGGATAGGAGGGCGTACCGGTGCGGACAGGAACGTCACTCACAATGTCGATATCATCGCCGTAGTAACGGGCAAGTATCTCATAGGGAACAAGACCATCCTCCGCTAAGGCAACTGTGCCCCACTGGGAAAGACCTTCGCAGGTGGCGGTAGTGCCGTTGCAGAAGGCTGTGAAAAGAGGCTCAACGCTGCCCTGTCTGCGGACATAGCTGTTAAAGATCTCGTCTGTTATCTGAGAAATATTCTCGAATATCTGTCTGCCTTTTACAAATTTCTGGTCATACTGGGTGTTGTCGGTAATATCAAAATCATATCCTCTTGAACGGTACCATTCAGTGTAGTAGCGGTTAAGAGCAAAGCTTATAATGGCATAAATATTTGCACGTATGGCGGCTTCCGGCCATGTAGGAAAAATTTCGCTTGACGCTACGTTTTTTATATATTCCGGAAAGGGCAGTGTTATGTTTTCTCCCGGGCTGTCGGGAGGACCCAGGTGTACTGTAATGTATTCCGGTATATAGGGTTCTCCGATGGGCATAGCCTCACCTCCTAAAACCTTGGTTCTGTGTTCTGATTGATGATTGCAGGCTGGTCATTGCCCATACCTTCCGGAAGAGGTATAAGCTCAAAAGGCTGTACTGATGTAATTCCGGAAAAAACAGGAACGGACGCACTTTCCATACGGCTGTATCCCGGAAGGAATGCTCTTATCTCATAGGTGCTGTAGGGCTGAGAGGGTATGTCGCCCACAGGCGGCGCAGGAAGTCTTACCTTCGGAGTGGAACCGCTGCTGTCGGTGACAAGAGTCATAAGCAGCTCGCTATCCATGCCCATCTTTTTAAGGATAAGCACCGAAACACCCTCAAGAGGAAGTGCATTTCCTGCTGTACGGGCAGTGACCTGTATCCAGCCGAAGGAGGTTTCCGCTTCTTCGGGATTTTCTGTACTCCCTTCCGGCGCAGGCTTCTGTATTGGTACAGGGTTTAAAATAAGCTCCGGCACTGGCTGTACCGGTTCGGGAAATGGCTCGACAGGTTCCGGCGCTGGCTGTATGGGTTCGGGAACTGGCTCGACAGGTTCCGGCGTTGGCTGTACCGGTTCGGGAGTTGGCTGTACCGGTTCGGGCATTGGCTGTATGGGTTCCGGCATAGGCTCTGCAGGTTCGGGTACAGGCTTAACAGGCGGCTTTGGCTCATATCCTGAGCTTGAACGGCTGTAAAGCTCCATCATTTCTCTCATGTAATCATCGGGTGTTTTTGCAGACATAAGGCACCTCCGAAGGATAAAGGCAATCCCGCACAAAGTCCGCCTTACGGCTCTGCAGGTCATCTGCTTGCATCTTTTCCGTCATATTTCACAAAAAGCCTCGTTGATACACAAAGTATCAACTGCGTTTTTTGTTTCATCTGACAAAAAATCTGACTGCGCATCTGACCCGCAGTCTTTGTGCGGTATTGCCTAAAAAATATTTTTCTGGATATATGTATATGCAGCCACTTGAAAATAAATGCAGCAAAAGCCGCACAAAACTCTCAGCGGAAATTCTGTGCGGCTTAGGATAATCAGCTGCCGGATGTTCCGGTATCTGCCACGGCTTCATGACGGAACAGGAGGGATATGCACCAGACGGCACATATTGCAATGATAATATAAATGGCACGGCTGATAAGAGAACCAGCGCCGCCGAATAACCATGCAACAAGGTCAAACTGGAAAATACCTACCAGTCCCCAGTTTATCCCGCCTATGATCAGCAGAATAAGTGCAAGCTTGTCCCACATAAATTTCACCTCTTTCCGAAGGAATATGGTTTTACCTGCAATGATATTATTGCACGTTTCAGACGTATATATTCTGCAAAAATAAGGAAACGCAATCCCTTTGATATGTTTGAAAATGTGTGCAGATTGAACAAAACGAAGGCATAAAAGTAATTTTTTTCCAAAATCCCTTGACTGTATACATAAAATAGTGTATAATGGGCATAGTGAGAGTAATCCATATTTAATATTGAATTATTATCACTCGTTTTGTTGTCTCCTTTCTTTTGTTCTATTTTTTATATAATTGTTTTTGCCGGAGTTTCTGCTCCGGTAATTTTTTTGCTGTGTTTTCAGAATAATTATTTGTTTTAAATCTTGCAAAGACCGCTATGCTATGGTATAATATTAAAAACAGAATTGCAGGAGAAATGTATGGAAAAAATTTTTGACACCCACGCTCATTATACCGACAGTGCCTTTGATGAGGACAGGGAAACCCTCATATCATCTCTTAGGGACAAAAACGTTTCCCTTGTAATGCAGGCGTGTACAGACCTTGATGACGCTGTAAAAATACAGGCGCTGGCAGACCGATTTGATTTCATGTACGCATCAGCAGGCGTTCATCCGGAGAATATTGAAGATTCTGTGCCGGAAAATTTGTATGATAAGCTGAAAAAACTTGCAGAACATAAAAAAGTTCTCGCAATCGGCGAAATAGGCCTTGACTACCATTATGAAGGCTATGACAGACAGGCGCAGATCCAGCTTTTCAGAATGCAGCTTGACCTTGCAAGAGAGCTTTCACTGCCTGTTATCGTACACAGCCGTGACGCCACTGAGGACTGCATGAATATTCTGCGGGAATATAGACCCAGGGGCGTTATGCACTGCTTCAGCGGCAGCGCAGAAACCGCAAGGGAAGTGGTTTCCATAGGAATGTATATCGGCTTTACGGGAGTGCTGACATTCAAAAATGCAAAGAAGGCGCTTCGTGCCTTGGAAGCAGTGCCGGAGGAACGACTCGTTCTGGAAACAGACTGTCCCTATATGGCGCCGGTGCCATTCAGAGGAAAACGCTGCGACAGCAGTATGATAGCATATACAGCGGAAGCGGCAGGAAAAGTTCTGGGAAAGAGTACAGATGAGGTACTGAAACAGACCTATGAAAACGCCCTAAGACTTTATAATATGGAAAAGGAAGGAAAATAAAAAATGATTAATCTCTATATGCTCCTTGCGGCGGCAGGACTTGCAGTAAGCTTTGTGTTTCTGGTAAAGGGTGCTGATTACTTTGTAGAGGGCTGTGTGTCCATTGCAAAGCTTCTGAAAGTGCCGAATCTGATTATCGGACTGACAATTGTGGCAATGGGAACAAGCGCACCGGAGGCGGCGGTAAGTATTTCCGGCGCAATTACAGACCCTTCAGACGCAGGCATAACCCTTGGTAATCTCCTTGGCTCAAACCTTCTGAATATTCTGGTAATTCTGGGCGTATCGGCGGTTATCGTGCCTATGAGTGCAGACAGATCTCTTCTGAAAAAGGATTTTCCGCTGCTTTTAGGTTCTGCAATACTTGTTCCGCTGCTGTTTCTGGCATTTGGATATAAGGGAACACGTCTGGCAGGCGTGATAGTACTTGCATTTTTCGCCGTGTTTATGGTGTGGACAATTATGAACGCCCTTTCAAGCAGAAAACAAAATCAGCTTGCGGAAATGATAGCAGACGACAGCGACGAGGTCACAGATGAGGAACCTATGTCAAGGCTGAAAAGCATTCTGTACGCCGTATGCGGACTTGCTGTTGTAATAGGCGGAGGACAGCTTGCTGTATACTGTGCAAAATACATTGCCCGTGGATTCGGCATAAGCGAATCCCTAATAGGACTGACGGTGGTTGCACTGGGAACTTCTCTGCCGGAGCTTATAACCTCAGTGGTTGCCGCAAGAAAAGGCAACAGCGATCTGGCGCTGGGCAATGTAATCGGCTCCAATCTGTTCAATATACTGTTTGTATTGGGACTGTCGCTGCTTATTTCACCTTTCAGCGTAACTATGGACAATATGTTCGACGCACTGGCTGTACTTGCTGCCACGATTCTGTGCTACGCATTTGCGGCGACGAAGAAAATCGGAAGAGTAAAGGGACTCACATTCCTTCTGTGCTACGGCGTATATCTTACCTATATTATAATGAGAGATGTTGTGCTTTAAAAAGCCATGAGAAAGAGCCTGTCACGTAAAAATGACAGGCTCGCAGCTTGTAGAAAAAGAATATTTTATACCTTTCGGGCGACCAATGGTCGCCCCTACAATGATGTAAAACCGTAGTTTTATGTAGGGGCGAGCATTGCTCGCCCGCTGTTATTACGTTTTTTCGACAGGCTCACTTTTTTTATTCTGAATACATCATACTGTCGGGAGTTACGTTTTTCAGCACTTCGCAGTAATCCCTTGCGTCAGCCTTAGCGGCTTCAAGGTCATGCTCAAGGTAATTTCCGCATTCAATGCGGCTGCTGCCGGGAATTTCTCCGGTGAAATCCGCAATAAAACCGAATGCAGCTCTGAGAAGCTCCAGAAGGCATTCCTTTGAAACGCTGTCCCTCATAATAAGATAGAAACCGGTTCTGCAGCCCATAGGACCTGCGTAGATGACCTGGTCTGAATACTCTGAGTTTCTCACATAGGTTGCCAGTAAATGCTCTATGGTATGCAGTGATTTCGGACTGATATAATCACCTGCATTGGGGGTTTTCATTCTGAGGTCATAGGTAACAGCGTCACCGTCTGTCCGTGAAACGTAAACGCCCTTTTTCAGAGTGTCATGATTTACAGTAAAGCTTGCAATTTTTCGCATAATATCAATATCTCCTTCTACTCTATCCAGCCCATTTCTCTGAGAGAGGACAAAACTTCTTCGTCAATATCCGACAAATTTCCTTCCTCTACAAGCTCCGCACCGTATATAACGGGTATCTGTCCGGGATAGGTCTCCAGTATTTCGCCGTCAAACTGTATTTTCACAAGATCTCCCTCTGTGAAATCTTCTAAAAATTCTGCCCCTTCGGATATAGTGCAGGGTCCTGTTCCATCAATTATGATCATTGAACTGCCGTTTTTGCACCGCAAAAATCTGCCCTCTGCCGAAGCATATTCACTTTCAGTCACAGCGGCTGTATCTGTTGTGCTTTCTGCAGGAACGTCATTTTTGGTGCAGCCGCAGAGAAGCAGCATAAAGCATAAAGGAAGCAATATTTTTTTCATGAAGCTCACTCCTTATATCAATAATCTCCGGATCTGTCCTCCATAAGCTTGAATTTAATAGTGAAATCCCTGTGTTTAAGCTCCTTGCTGTTTTCGCCGAAGGTATATCTTCTGCACTTGGCGGTCAGTTCATCTCCTGCCTTGCAGTTTTCAATGATCGCCCACAGATCTGAATAATTGTTCACCTTTTTGCCGTTTACGGATAAAATGATGTCATTTGCGCTCAGCTCTGTATTTGCAACGTCGCAGTCCGGACTTACCTCTGTTATCCACAGACCCTCCTTGCAGGGAGATTCAGTAAGATTGAAGTTTGCCGCAAATTCCTCCTGAGCAGTGCTGTCTTCAAGGGCGGAAAATGTTATGCCGATACGCACTCTTCCGCTTATATAACCATTTGCCATAAGCTCCTCAGCAATGGGCATAGCCTGGTTTATTGATATGGCAAAACCCAGACCCTCATAAACTCCGCCGTAGTAAGCGCTTGCATATTTTGATGATGTAACGCCCACCACCTGACCGTACATATTTACAAGAGCGCCGCCGGAATTTCCGGGACTGATAGCAGCGTCTGTCTGTATACATTCCATGTAGAAGCCTGTGGAGCCGGTGCGTATCTGTCTGTCAAGTGCAGAAACAATGCCCTTTGTCACTGAGCCGGAAAGACCTGCCGGATTGCCGATAGCCACTACCTCTTCGCCCACATTCAGCTCATCTGAATCGCCGAAAACCGCAGGGATAAGATCATCTGCTTCTATGCGGATAACCGCCAGATCCGACTTGCTGTCATATCCCACCAGCTCCGCTTCATAAGGCTCTTCTTCATCATAAAGTGTCACCTCAAAGCTGTCATACTGGCTTACAACATGGGCGTTTGTAAGGATATATCCCTCTTCATTGAGAATGATTCCCGAACCTGAGCTGCCCTTCTGACCGCCTGTAAAGGCGTCTATCTGCACAATGGAAGGACTTACATACAATGCGATCTCCTCGGCGGTATATTTCAGATCGTCATAATACATATCCTCATCGGAATCATTCAGATCCGGCTTTGATTCACGATATAACGGCGGAATTACATCGGTATCATCTGCATAATCATCATCATATGCTTCTGAACTTTCGGCATATGCAGGTGCGCCGTGGATCACATATGAAG
>JBJERG010000052.1:0-9202 GCA_051882155.1 Ruminococcus sp. | reverse complement strand
CATTGGTCGCCCGCCAAAAATCCAGGCAAACCGCAACGGGCGACCAATGGTCGCCTCTACAATAATCTATATTTCACAAAAATTGATTTGCGTGAGAATGATAAGAAATCCCTTGACAAATGGAGAAAAATTGCATATAATATAATATGTAATGTAAAGACGTAGCAGTCAGAGTAACATGGAAGAAACGGTTCAGAGAGTATCGGGCAGGTGTGACGATATGCGTTTTCCCTGTGAAGTGCGGCTGTCAGTTGGTACAGGGAAAGCTTCTGAGCCGTGTATCTGTATCCGTTTCGCCTGCGTTAAGGGCATAGAGTTAAAAATCAGAGTGGAACCGTGGCTTTTTGCCGCCTCTGGCTGAATGCAGTTTCTGCATTGGCGGAGGCTTTTTTTCTGCCATTTTTTACTGATGAAAGGCGGTGCTTTCTTGTTCCGAAGGCTTAAAGAGGATATAGCTGTAGTTAAGGAAAAGGATCCGGCTGCGAGGAGCAGCTTTGAAATAATACTAACCTATTCAGGACTGAAGGCTGTGCGCAGCTACCGCAGAGCCCACTGGTTCTATAAGCATGGAATGTTTACCATTGCACGAATAATTTCCCAGCGTTCACGCCACAAAACGGGCATAGAGATTCATCCCGGAGCTGAGATCGGCAAGGGACTTTTCATAGACCACGGAATGGGCGTTGTAATCGGTGAAACCACCGTTATCGGAGATAACTGCCTGCTGTACCAGGGAGTGACCCTTGGAGGTACAGGCAAGGATAAGGGAAAGCGTCATCCTACCCTTGGAAATAATGTGATGGTAGGTGCAGGTGCAAAGGTGCTGGGACCCATAAATATAGGCAATAATGTAAAGGTTGCCGCCAATGCGGTGGTACTGAAGGATATTCCGGATAACTGCACCGCTGTGGGAGTACCTGCACGAGTTGCAGTCCGTGACGGCGTTAAGGTTGAACAGGATCTTGACCAGATCCACTATCCGGATCTTACGATGCAGGATATCACAGAACTCAGGTGCGGTATGCAGCAGCTTAAAACTGAGGTTGATTTCCTGGAGCATCAGTACGAGCTTGATCATGACCAGAATGAAAAGGAATTAAAAAATAAAGGAGAAGCTGAAAATGAGAATCTATAACACAATGTCAAGGAAAACAGAAGAACTTGTACCCATGGAGAAAAATCACGTCCGCATTTATGCCTGCGGTCCTACTGTGTACAACTATATCCACATAGGAAATGCCCGCCCTATATGCTCCTTCGACGTGCTCAGACGTTATCTTGCCTATAAGGGCTTTGACGTTACCTATGTGCAGAATTTCACAGACGTTGACGATAAGATCATACGCCGTGCAAATGAGGAGGGCGTATCATCTCTGGAAATTTCCGAAAAGTATATTGAGGAATACAAAAAGGACGCCCACGGTCTGAATGTCCGTGACGCAGATGTTCACCCGAAGGTAACAGAGAGCATGGATCTCATTATCAGCATTGTAAAAAAGCTTGTGGAATCCGGTCATGCCTATGAGAAGAATGGCGACGTCTACTTCCGTACAGCCTCATTCCCGGAATACGGAAAGCTCTCAGGTCAGCCTATCGAGGAGCTTCAGGCAGGGGCACGTATCGATGTAAACGATATCAAGGAATCTCCTCTTGATTTTGCGGTATGGAAAAGCGCAAAACCCGGCGAACCCTACTGGGAATCACCCTGGGGCAAGGGCAGACCCGGCTGGCATATCGAATGCTCCGCTATGTCAAGCCACTATCTTGGTGAAACTCTGGACATTCACTGCGGAGGACAGGATCTTATTTTCCCGCACCATGAAAACGAAATTGCCCAGAGCGAAGCCGCTTCCGGCAAAAAATTCTCCAATTACTGGATGCACAACGGCTATATAAACATTGACAACAAGAAAATGTCCAAATCCCTTGGCAATTTCTTTACCGTCCGTGAGGTTGCGGAGAAGTACGGCTATGAGGTTATCCGCTATATGATGGTTCAGGCTCATTACAGAAGTCCTATCAACTACTGCAAGGAACTCCTTGACGCCTGCAAGGCTTCTCTTGAAAGGCTCTATACCTGCCGTGATACCCTTGACCGTGCAATAGCCGCCGCAGGTAACGGCGAAGTAACAGCGGAAGCACAGGAGCTTTTTGTAAAGAGAAGACAGCAGTTTGAAGCCGCAATGGACGAGGATCTCAATACAGCAGACGCAGTAACAGCACTTTTCGAGCTGGCAAGGGATCTTAACAAGATGAGCGCAGACAATACAGTTTCAAAGGAGCAGCTTACAGCAGGAGCAGAGCTTTTCGACCAGATAACCGAGGTTTTAGGCATTCTCTATAACAGGAAGAAGGCAGATGAAATTCCCTCTGAAGTAAAGAATCTGGCTGAAAAGAGAGCCGCTGCACGAAAGGCAAAGGATTTTGCAGAGGCAGACAGACTCCGTGATGAAATCGCCGCCCTTGGCTGGCAGATAAAGGAAACAAGACAGGGAACTGAAATTACAAAGCTTTAAGGAGAAACCGAATTATGGCAAGATGGAGCAATACCGGCATGAGAAGAATGACAATTTTTCTTGTGATAATGGGCGCATTCAGCCTTACACTGTTTTCATGCAGCACATATTGCGGACAGAACAAGTATCAGTATATTGATATGTCGTCTGTAGAACTTTATCAGCTGGAAGAGCCGGAGGATGACGCCCCTGCAGCGGTGATTCATACCTCCCTGGGTGATATTACGGCAGTGCTTTATCCGGAGGAAGCTCCGAATTATACAGCACAGTTTACAAAGCTTGCGGAAGAAGGATATTATGACGGAAAGTATATTTACCAGGTTGAGAAGGGCGTGTATTTTTCCGCAGGAAGTCCCGATAATACAGGCAATCTCACTGCAACCCAGCAGGCTTCTCCCGAGGAAAATGTTGAAACCGAGCTTTCCTCCAATATATGGCCCTTCCGTGGTGCATTATGCGCCCTGAATACAGGTCATGACCGCAGCTTCTGGAACAATCTCTTCGGAAATGCGGCGGATTACTGCGGAACACGCTTCCTTGTATGCAATACCATTGAATTTGACGATGAGGTAAAAGCAGGACTTGAGGAAGTTGACAAATCGGCAAGTGAAATAACCGACGCCTTCATTGAAAAGGGCGGTATCCCGAATTACGCACAGCAGATGACGATTTTTGGTCAGGCATACGGCGATGAGAGCTTTGAAACCATTGACAAGATCACTTCGGTAATGGTGAAGGCGGCAGATCCGGAAACAGAGTACACCGCACCAAAGGAGGATATTCTCATAGAAAAAATAGAGATCACCACCTGGGGCGAGATTTCCAATGAAAATACGTAGAATTTCTTTCTATAATTTATGCACATATTGGAAGAAAATAACAAAATAAGAAAATAGTCCTTGTATATCACTTTACAAATAGCTCAATGTGGTGTATAATAGAAGAGTTGAATCGTAAAATAGAATTATAATAAGAAACGCAATAGACGGATTTTTTTGGAGAGTTAATTAAGAAAGAAAGAAAAGGATATGGCAGCGCAGAGTTTATTGCTGTGCCTGACAAAGAAGCAGACAGACTTTACAGAAGAGAAAGTTTTTTGGCTGTCTGCTGAAACTAAGGAGAGAAAACGTTTTGGAAAAATATGTAATTCGGGGCGGACGCCGTCTGTCCGGAGAGATTGAGGTCAGCGGTGCAAAGAATGCTGCTGTTGCACTTATACCGGCGGTATTGCTGTGCGACGAGCCCTGTGTTCTGGAAAATGTACCGGACATCAGCGATGTATCCATGAGCCTTCGTATAATGTACGAAATGGGCGCTAAAGTAGAGTATCTTGACAATACAACAGTACGCATTTCAGCTGAGGGACTTAAAAATTTCTGCGTTCCCTATGAAAGCGCACGACGCATGAGAGCTTCCTATTATTTTCTCGGAGCGCTTCTGGGAAGATTTTCAAAGGCAAGAGTATCCATGCCCGGCGGATGTCCGCTGGGTGACAGGCCCATTGACCAGCATCTGAAGGCATTTTCCGCACTGGGTGCAAAGTGCAATATTGAATATGGCATGGTTGACCTGTACGCAGAGCATCTCAAGGGTTCCCAGATTTACTTAGACGTGGTATCCGTAGGCGCAACTATGAATGCAATGCTTGCGGCTGTACGTGCAGAGGGTCTTACAGTCATTGAAAACGCCGCAAAGGAACCCCATATCGTAGATCTTGCGAATTTCCTCAACTCAATGGGTGCTGATATCATGGGCGCAGGCACCGACGTTATCAAAATCCGTGGCGTAAAGCATCTCCATGGCACTACCTATTCCGTTGTTCCGGATCAGATCGAGGCTGGAACCTTTATGGTTGCGGCAGCTGCTACAGGCGGAGATGTTCTCATAAAGAACGTTATCCCGAAGCATCTGGAGCCAATAACATCAAAGCTGCGTAAGATAGGCGTAAATGTGGACGAATTTGACGACAGCGTAAGAGTCTGGGTAGACGGTCCGCTGGTTCGCACAAATATAAAGACAATGCCTCATCCGGGATTCCCCACAGATATGCAGCCTCAGATGACTACTCTTCTTACCCTTGCTGAAGGCACAAGCATTGTGACAGAAGGCGTATGGGAACAGAGATTCCGTTATGTTGATGAACTGAGAAGAATGGGCGCAGATATTTCTGTTGACGGCAAGGTGGCAGTAATTGAAGGCACCGGAAAGCTTACAGGAGCGCCTGTAAAGGCTTGTGACCTGAGAGCCGGAGCTGCGCTGATAATTGCAGGACTTGCAGCAAAGGGAATTACTGAGATCGAAGATATTTACCATATTGAAAGAGGATACGGCGGACTTGTTGAAAAGCTCCGCAAGGCAGGCGCTGATATTCAGAAGGTTACCTCTCCTGTGGCTACAATGCGTGAAGCCGTTTCCGGTTAAATAACAATAATAAGGCTTTCTGTCATGTTTCATGGCAGAAAGCTTCAGCTTTTAGAAAATTAGGATTCGGGCGACCGATGGTCGCCCCTACAATGGCGTATAATCGTAATTGTATGTAGGGGCGAGCATTGCTCGCCCGTTGTTTATACTGTTTTTTGAAAGTCTGAGGCTTTCTGTCATATCTCATGACGGAAAGCCTTTTTTGTATAAAAACTCTAAAATATCTCTTGCAAAAAATACATACATATGATATAATGAGGATATATTCTAATTTTAGAAAATAATCAACTTAAACACTATTTTTTTAACGGAGGACACTATTATGGGACTTATTAAAGCAGCAGCAGGTGCAATCGGCGGTCAGCTGGCAGATTCCTGGCTTGATTATATCCAGGCAGCAGAAATGGGACCGACCACCATCATGTGCAGAGGCGTTCAGGTAAACAACAAACGCAGCAGCAACAAAAAAGGAAACGAAAACGTTATTTCCAACGGTTCAAAAATCGTTGTAGGACCGAACCAGATGATGTTCCTGGTGGAGGACGGCAAGATCATCGACTATACCGCAGAGGCAGGCTATTATGAGGTGTTTATGTCATCTGCACCCTCACTCTTTAACGGTCAGTTCGGCGATACTCTGAAGGATACATTCCAGAGATTCAAGTTCGGCGGTCAGCCCACAAGCGCACAGCAGGTATATTTTGTAAACCTGGCTGAAATCAGAGGAATAAAGTTCGGCACAAGAAACGCTCTCCAGTATTTCGACAATTTCTATAACTCTGAGCTTTTCCTGCGCTGCCACGGTACATATTCCATTAAGGTTGCAGACCCGCTGAAGTTCTATATGGAGTGCAGCCTGCGTAATAATGAACGTGTGAATTTTGAGGATATCAGCGAACAGTTCAACAACGAGTTCCTCAATGCTCTTTCAAGTGCAATCAACCAGATGTCTGTTGACGGCGTAAGAATCTCCACACTGCCTTCACAGGGCATGAAGCTTGCAAAGTACATGGGCGACGTTCTGGACGAAGACTGGAAGAATGTCCGTGGTGTGGAGATCTCTTCCGTTGGTATCGCAAGCATAAGCTACGACGAGGAAAGCAAGAAGCTTATCAATATGCGCAACCAGGGCGCAATGCTCTCTGACCCGACTATCCGTGAGGGATATGTTCAGGGTTCTGTTGCAAGAGGCATGGAAGCGGCAGGCAGCAATTCAGCAGGTGCGGCACAGGCATTCATGGGTATGGGCATGGGTATGCAGAGTGCAGGCGGCTTTATGTCAGGAGCGTCAGCAACTAATATGGCTCATATGCAGATGCAGCAGCAGGCAGCTCAGCAGGCACAGCAGAATCAGCAGGCAGCTGCCCCGGCAAACGGCTGGACCTGTTCCTGCGGTCAGACAAATAATACAGGCAATTTCTGCACTAACTGCGGCGGAAAGAAGCCGGCACCGGCAGGCGAATGGAAATGCTCCTGCGGTGCAGTAAACACAGGCAACTTCTGTACCAACTGCGGCGGAAAGAAGCCTGAAGCAAACGGTGAATGGAAATGCTCCTGCGGTACAGTAAACAAGGGCAACTTCTGCACCAACTGCGGAAACAAGCGTGGCTGATCCTGTTTTGAATATTACACAGAAAGGAATGGATTCCTTTGAACACAGTACAATATAAATGTCCATACTGCGGCGGCGAACTGGTATTTAAGCCGGAACAGCAGAAATTCGGCTGCGATTACTGCGGAAGCTACTTCGAAGAAGCAGAGATCGCAAAGATGTACAAAGAAATGAACAAAATGGCTGAGGATACAGCCGACCCCAATGCTCAGACTTTAGGCGATGAAAACGATTTTCCTGACTTTGATGACAGCAGTGAATTTTCCGAGCAGACAAGGCTTTATACCTGCGATTCATGCGGAGCCCAGATAATTGCAGAGGAAACCGAGTCGGCAACATTCTGCTATTACTGCCACAATCCGGTTATTCTTGCAGGCAGACTTACAGGCAAATACAAGCCGAATTTCGTAATTCCCTTTTCTGTTACAAAGGAAAAGGCTGTTGACGAATTCAAAAACTGGTGCAAAAAACGCTGGTTCCTGCCGGGTGACTTCAAGTCAAAGCAGCAGCTTGAGAAAATGAGCGGCGTTTATGTTCCTTTCTGGCTTACAAGCTGCACTGCTGACGCAAGATTCTCCTGCATAGGTGAGAAAAGACGCAGCTGGTCGTCGGGAGATTATAACATTACGGAAATAAGCGAATTTGCTGTAAAGAGAAGCGGCTCATTCACCTTTGAAAGAGTTCCTGCCGACGGTGCAAACAAGATCGAGGACGCACTCATGGACGCTGTCGAACCCTACAATTACAAGGAACTGCGTGATTTTTCAATGCAGTATCTCAGCGGCTTTATGGCTGAAAAATATGACGTTGAATGGGAACAGGTTATAAACCGTACAAAGGGACGCATTCACGAGGGCTGCAAGCAGAAGATACATGAAACAATTACCGGCTACAGCGGTACAAAGGCTGAAAAGATGGACGTTTCCTACAGAAATGTTGACAGGGAATATGCCCTCATGCCTGTATGGTTCATGCACTACAGCTACGGCGGAAAGAACTACGATTTCGCAATGAATGCCCAGACAGGAAAGTTGGCAGGTACGCCGCCTCTCAGTATCCCGAAGCTTCTTGGCTTCTGCGGCGGTATGTTTGCAGTTCTTGCCGCAATATTAGGACTTATAGGAGGTTTTCTGCTGGGATGAGTATTTTAAAGAAAATGACTGCGGCTCTTGTAAGTACAGGAATACTTTGCGGAACTCTCATGAGTTTTACAGCGTCAGCCGCTGATGATGAGGTGTATCAGGATATTGCCATTGACCCCATGAACAGTTTTCTTGTGGACGACGCAGATATGCTTTCAGATGACGAGGAAGAAGAGCTTACCGGTATAATTCGGGAAACAGCCGAATATATCGACATGAATATTCTGGTGTTTGTAAGCGGCACTGCAAAAGGCGGTGAAGATGAGGATACCCAGAAGTACTGCGAAGGACTTTGCGAAGAAGTATACGGCATGGACGAGGACAGCATTGTGCTTTATATGGACCTTGCAGGTCACGGCGATACAAGCTACGCTCCCTGTGACTGCATTTACACCAGCAACAGAGCAAGATTCTATTATCCCGGTGAAGAGGAGGACTGTGATGAGAATATCGTAGCCGGTATTTTCTCAGACATGAATCCCTATCTTCCCAGAGGAAATGAGGATCCGTACACAGCAATAAAGATATTCACAGAGGACCTTAAATATTTCTACTCCTACGGTCCCTCTGATCTGAATTACTACTATATTAAGGACACGGGAAAATATGTTACGATGAAAAGTGACGGCAGCCTTGTCCACAGCGACAGCCGTCCGAAAAACTGGGGCAAGGGCATTATTATAGGTGCTGTATTGTCACTTATTGCAACCCTCATAACATTTTTCTGTATAAAGAGCCATTACAAATTCAAGAGCGCCCCTTCCAGTCTGGAATATCTGCGGAGGGACAACATAAAAATGGGCGAAAGATCCGATATTTTCATCAGAAAGTATCAGATACGCACAAAGAAACCCTCTTCCTCAGGAGGAAGAGGAGGCGGAGGAGGCGGCGGCGGTACCTCCAGAGGCGGAGGAGGCGGCGTAAATCACAGATAACCGCCAAAAACGCCGGCACTGTTCTACATCAAAAAAGGCTGATGCAGCAATCAAACTGCATCAGCCTTGTTTTTTTATTCGTGGTGACCTATATTATGAAGCCTTGAAGGTGAAGAGCTGCGGAAGCTGTCCTTTTGTGCAGTTTCCTTTGATTCAGTATTAGTATCATTATCGGTATCTTCATCATCACCCACAATGCTTTCATACTGCTCTGCTTCCTCCTCTTCTTTAACACTATTGCGTTCCAGCTTAGCCTGACGCAGTGCTTCCTTTTCCTCCGGAGTCATCATGTTCTTTTTAACGATACGTGCCGCAAAGAACAGGATCACTATAACCGCCGCAGCGCCGCATACCCAGAACACAACCTTTTTCCAGGGAAAGCTTCTGTGGCTGAAATTTATGGAAATATCGCAGTCCTTTGCGTATTGTTCCGCAGCGTCGAAGCCCTTCAGCAGGAAGCCTTCCACCGCAATTTTATCCGTTTCCTCGCTGTCAGAGTCGGTAACGCCGAAGGCATATTCTCCTATGCTTTCAGTACGCTTGGGAAGAACAACCTCCTTCAGATTTGTGCAGGCA